>LOEW01000187.1 GCA_001516045.1 Desulfosporosinus sp. BRH_c37 | reverse complement strand
TCCGCTTCCTCAAGATAATACTTCCACTGAGCTTTCAGTTCCTCGTTGGGATGAGATTCCAGCCATAATCTACCCAAAGAGTTTTCCACCATATATTGGACAATCCACTTCGGCGTAAAAAGTTGGGTGGCTGCCGGGATATTTTCCTTGCTGATCTTTTTGTTTTTCTTCAGATCAGCAAAGACTTCATCCTTCTTCTCAGAAATATAATACTGGTACAGCCACCCGATTATCTCGACTTCTTGCCAGTCTTCTTCAGGGATAGAAGTCACCAAATCCCGAATAACGGACCCTTCCTGTAAAAGATTGCTCGGAAAGAGCAGTTCGCTATAATCCGCAATCGTTTCAAACATAAAGGACAAAATCTTATTTAAGTCATTGCATTGGTGAATGAGTAAATACTTAAATAATCCCTCTAAGTCGTTTCTATCTTGAAAATCATAAATTACGTTTCGATCGACGGCCAAGTCAATATTCAAGGCCTCTCGGATGATATCCGGTTCCACCCTGTTCGAATCGCGGGAGGATAAGACCCGCACTCCTGTGGGCAGATAGTCGTTAACCTCCAGGAAACGCAATGCAATAAATCGGTTAAACCAGGTGTAGGCAACCTCCTCCATGACCTGGTCATATCCTTTTTGCTCGATCTCCTTGATCAGTTTGTCCCTTTGCAGCTTAAAGCCCTTTTCTTGGGGGATGTTGTTCAGGATGAGATGACCCGCTTCTTGCTTTAGCACAGTAACACTCTTTGCCATAACCCCTATTTGAAAGGCCTTTTGCCTGACTTGCTCGATCAGCTTCTTACGGGCACTGACAGCAAAGTTTTTAATAGCCGTTTTATTCAAGGTTTTCCCTCCCACTATACAAGCCGGACGTTTTTGCTAGCACGGGTGCTTAAGTAATATTGTTATCAAGCAACCTATTCTTTAATCGCAGAAACAGCATACACGGGGACTTGTCCCCGTTTTTCTCTCCCAATTGGTTAAAGTAATCCATTTCAGATTTACTTTAGTTTAGTATCTCTGATAAAGATATTTGAATCCCATTTTCTTTATTTCATTTCAGCGCCTCCGCAATGCCGTCCGCAAGTGCTCTGGCCAGTTTAGCCTGATAATTTGCATCGCTTAACTTCCTATCTTCATCTGGGTTTGACAGGAATCCCATTTCCACGAGTATCACTGGTACCTTTGACCAATTAAAGCCCGTCATATCGCTATGTGGAGCAAGTCCTCTGTTTTTCATACCTACTTCGCTAGTAAGTGACTTTAGTATTATACGACCACACCGATTACTTTCATCAATTATTGCTCTGGTTCCTTCGTTTATTGGTAAAGGAACTAACATTGAAGCTCCAGAGGCTGTAGTATTTTCTGAGGAATCTGCATGAATTCTTAAAACAAGTGCTGCCTTCTCATTATTTCCGATTTCAGCTCGTTGTATATTTCCCAGACTCACTGAGTTATCTGTCTTAGTCATTACGACTGTATATCCTTTATTTTGAAGTAAATCTCTTAGTTGTAAGGAAACCTTCATATTAATTAAATACTCTGGCGTCTTTGTAGCAATTCCAGCAGCTCCTCCTCCATCCTTAATCTTCATTACAGAAGAACTAGGGGCATTGGCTTCCAATTCGAGATTTGATCTATTAGCATGACCAGGGTCTATGACAATAACCTTGCCAATTGACTTTACAATTGGAGTCGGGGTATTTGTTCGCGACGGCGTATTGTCGGTTTTCGGAATTGCAGCTTGACCTAGATCTCCGTTGGAACTGTTTTGAGTACTCTGGGTTTTGTTCTCAGAAGTTTTAGATAGTTCAGTCCCAACTACAGGTTCAATCTTATTCGTTTTAGTGCAAGCACTAAGACTTATACACATTATTCCCACGGTAAGTAGTACGGCCATAATTTTAAGTTTTCTCACACATATTACCTCTCAAAAATCCAAAATTATTTTATTCATAAATAATTCTCACCAAGCCTTAATTCCATATAAAGGTTTCCGATTAAGCACGATTCTATAGATTCTGCAAAGTTCAATTTAGAAGGAAAATACTGTACGAAATAAGAATAATGCGTAGCAAGAGTTATAACCTCAAGCTTTGTCCTACGTTATAAAATCATGCATAATAAATTCCAAAGAAGTTTGTCAATTGTTAGGCTGAGATGCTTTGGTCGCAGGATAAGATTTTCTTCGGTGTTTTCCAATTCATTATTATTCCTGTTGTTTCCATAATGCTCTACCATCGCCACAATAAAGCCGTTATTTGCAAGATGTGTGCTAATTGTTCGATAAAGTAAATGCGAACCTCCGTTGCCATGAGAAATCATGATATACCGGGAAAAGGATGTTGTGGAAAAGGGCTTCCTACGTTTAAAAAACAGCCTGGATCTTGGGAGATTAAGGGTGCATAGGGAAGATACCATGCAGAACAAGATATTCGTCGGTTTCATCTCACTAATACTTACAACACATATCCATAAGGTCATGCTGGCAAAGGAGTTTTACAAAATGATGACTATGAAAAAGTTGCTGCTGACTCTGTCTAAACTCCGCTTGCAAATAGTCAATGGAACCAGAATTCTATTTCCTCTAACCAAAGATCAGAAGGTTATCTATAAGGCATTCAATATCGATGAACCTGTGTAGGTATAATTTTTGGCGGGATTTTAGGTTATATCAAAATATTCTATCGGAATCGAGTCTCTTTCACCTATTCTTTTATTCCCCATTTATCCAAACCTCCGTATCAACCCCTAAAAGTATGTGTTCAAAATTACATTTAACTTCTCCATTAACAAATAATCTAGATAAAGTTTCAAATATTCGCGATAAAGACAAACCGGTATATTTGCTTAATTCAGTAATACTACAGGGTTCAGATGATACTCTTTTAAATACTAAGTGTCTATCTGTTTCAATTGGAATCATATGTTGTTTTAGGTAAGGGATTAAAGCCTTCATGTTTGCTAAAAAGATTTTGTTTTGTCTTATATGTTGGTCGGTGCGAACGATATAGGTGTAACCATGTTCTTCGCTCCACAATCTTTGTGCATTTATCTGAAGCATCATACTATTATGTTTTTTAGGATTTATTGTATCAAACCCTTTAAAGTACTTAACTCCGTAAAATACCTCCTTTCCATCTCTGTACCTTACCCACATGTCATAAGTAGATTCTACAATATTTCCATCGACTAATTGTGTTTGTTGTAAGATAAAAGTACCGAAAGTTGCAAGTGGAAAATCCATAATGTTGCAAGTGGAAATTCCATAGTATTGAAAAATCCATTGCAGGCATAAACCATAACCCATATCCTTGTATCTGACCAAAAGCATACAAGGAGGAAAGGAGAATGCTTACAATGGACAAGATACATGATATCAGATTACGTTTTTTCGTGAAAGGAGAGAATATTTCCCAGATTGCAAATGAACTGAAGTTAGACTGGAAGACAATACAGAAGTATGTCGATATGACTGACTTCAACGAACCAGCTCCTAAACCGGCTTTAGAGCAACGGTTCTGTCCAAAACTGGATCCGTACAAACCAATAATTGATAAGTGGTTGGAAGAAGATAAGCAAGCGCCACGTAAACAGCGGCATACCGCAACGAGGGTATTTAAACGGCTTAAGAAAGAAGTTGGAGATTTTGATTGTTCCTACAGGACAGTAGCTTCCTACTATACCGTAAAACACCGTGAATTATTTAGCAATGCAAGAAGTGGCTTTCTGCCATTAGATCATCATCCCGGCGAAGCGCAAGTCGATTTCGGCACAGCAGATTTTTATGAAAACGGTACACGGATTACCGGATAATATCTTGAAGTGTCTTTCCCATACAGCAACAAAGGCTACCTGCAATTGTTCTATGGGGAAAACATGGAGTGCCTTTTAGAAGGAATGGATGCCATCTTTCGTCACATTGGCGTTGTACCTGCTGAAATATGGTTTGACAATACCAAGACGATTGTGACAAAAGTTATTAAGGGCGGGGACCGCGAGACCACAGAACGATTTGAACGTTTCCGGGAACACTACCGTTTCCAGGCCGTATTCATGAATCCCGGTGAAGGTCATGAAAAAGGCAATGTTGAGAATAAAGTCGGTTACCAGAGACGTAATTTTCTGGTTCCAGTACCGCGTTTTCTTGCACTAACTGATTTTAACAGGCAGCTTCTTGAGCTGTGCGAGGAAGACGCCAACAGAGAGCATTACCGCCATAATGAAACAATTGAGGAACTGTTCAAGGAAGACCTGAAGTCTTGCCACTCACTTCCTGAAATCGAATTTGACTTAAGCGGCAAAAAGAGTATTACCACCAATAACTGGGGCAAGTTTTATCTGTATAAAGGTATGCATGAGTATTCAGCTTCACCGAAACATGCCAACTCAGTTGTTAACTTAAAACTTACATCTTCGCAAATCATCGTCATGGATGAAAATTATCGTGAAATCATAAGACACCGCCGACTTTACGGTGATACCAAACAGCAGAGCATGCAGTGGCTTCCCTATCTTAAGCAGCTTTCCATACGGCCGCGTGCGCTGAAATACTCCGGTATCTATGAAATGATGCCGCCTTCAATGAAGCAGTTTCTGGAGAGTTGTTCCAACACAGAAACAGGCAAGGTTCTCAAAGTTCTGGCAGAACTAACAGGCAGAACAGGCTTTGACAGCGCCCTTAATACGGTTAACCAGGCCCTTTGTTATGGTGCATCTGATGCCGACAGCATACAGAACCTTTACCGGCGCATTTACGCTGATGTGCCGGAACTTCCGCCAATGCCTCATGGTCCTCAAATACCGGATGTAGGCCAGATGTCAGCTAACCTTATCGCTTACGATGTCTTCCTGAAAAAAGGTGGTGTCGTAAATGCTTGACGAAGAAATCATAGATTGCTGTAAGAATCTGAAACTAAGCCGTAACTAAGCCGTAACCTGGCCGATATGGCCCAGACAGCTGAGGGCAATTCACATCAGGAATATTTACATCAACTGCTATCGGCAGAGCTAAAAAACCGTCAACACGGACGTGTAGCCAAACTGATTAACAGCGCGGGCTTTTACAGCATCAAAACATTGGAAGGATTTCGTTTTGATGAAATCACGCTTCCCTCCAATTTAACACCAGATAGTCTGAAATCCCTTGATTTCATCAGGGAAAAGAAAAATATTATTATGTATGGCCGGACAGGAACCGGCAAGACTATGCTTTCCACTGCATTAGGCGTGGCTGCCTGCCAGAAAGGAATTCCCGTCAGATTCTACCGTACTGCGGCTTTGATCAACCAGCTTTCAGAAGCTAAAAAAGCCGGCATCCTGGGGCTATTGCTTAAAAAATTGAATAAAGCATCTGTCATTATTCTTGATGAATTTGGTTATGTGCCATACGACCGTACCGGGGCCCAGCTGCTCTTTGACTATCTTTCTGAGATCCATGAACAAAAGTCCGTAATCCTGAACACGAATCTGGAATTTTCCCGGTTATCAAGAATTCTTGATAAACTTGATTATCACGAATTTAGAGTTATCACGAATTATGAACAAAACGCTGGCAATACCACACTTTTTAGCCCCCTAAATTCGTGATAACTCAGATGTATTTATATAAAACACTGCTACAATGAAAAGCCTTTAGCGCCAATGGAGAAATCAAATATGCAAGTGACGAGACCTCAAGAAACTACATGGAAAGGATGATTTATAATTTCACCGGTATCGAAGTCGCGAAACCCCAAAAAGAAGAAGAAAAGA
>LOEW01000186.1 GCA_001516045.1 Desulfosporosinus sp. BRH_c37 | reverse complement strand
CCTATGCTTCATATATCCTTACCTTCTTGTTAATGGTTAAATAGCTGTTTTCCTTTAAAGGGCCGGCAACCACATCCACCTTTGTGTTCAATTTCTCTTGAATATCAAGCTTAAGCCCGGACATATCAAATAAACTTGCAACTTTTTCATCAAAGTATACAAGTAAATCCACGTCTGACTCCTCCGTATTCTCACCATTTGCAAACGAGCCAAACAAGTCGATGCTAAGCACCGGATACGCAGGTGCAACCAGAACCACCGCATCTCTTATATCTGTAATTGTCACGCTTTATCACCTCTTAAAGACCTTAAACAAAATTAAGGCAATAATTAAATATCTGATTACATTATACCTTAAAAACTGGTCACAATCAAAAAGGAATATGCCTCGAAAAGCTTTTTGCAGGGCATAAACACATTATTGATTGCAGAACCAAAAGTTGTAATCATCAACCAATTGATAGTTTTTACTCTCCTTCTCAACCGGTTCCAGAAGACAAATGGGAAAAAATAATTGCGCATTTTGTTAAATTATTTGCAACAGTCTACATCCGACCATTAAGAATTAATCGGTTCTTTTTGGCGTCGTTTTATAAAAAATGATAAAATCAATCCAATTACAACCATGACCAGCGCCGCAGTAAACGCCGTATCAACGCCGGAAATGATTGCCGAATGTTGCTGTAGAATATCAGGATTTTTGATTGTTTCAAGATGCTTTGCTTGGACAGCCCCCATCAAACCAATGAACAGAGAAGAACCGAAGGCTGCGGAAATCTGTTGCATAGTATTTATAATTACGACGCCATGTGCATTATACTCTTTCGGAAGCTGATTTAATGAGTTGGCCTGGATCGGAGTGAAAATCAAACCGATTCCTATCAGCATGCAAACTTGTGATGCAATCAGCATTACCAATGTTGTCGCTGAAGAGATACGCGAAAGTAAGAACATGGCAACGGTTAAAGCCGCAAATCCGGAAACTGCAAGCGGTTTGGCACCGATTTCATCATAAAGACGGCCAGACAGCGGCGCGACGAATCCGTTTATAATACTACCGGGCAATAATGCCAACCCCGCTACCATCGGCGTTATCCCCAAGACGCTCTGCATATAGGTCGGAAGAATGATGTTTACTGCAAACGGCATCATAAATGTGATAAATATTATAACAGCTCCCAAAGTGAACAAGGGATACCGAAAGACCCTAAGCTCCAGCATGGGCTGCTTTAAGACAAACTGACGTTTTGAAAATAAAACCAACCCGCCGATTCCGCACACCAGGGAAACCACAACTGTTGCGTTCAAAAAGCCTTTGCTTTCTATCGAACAGATTCCAAAAATTAATCCGCCAAAACCAATGGAGGAAAGTACGACTGACAGAACGTCAATTTTCGGCTTAGTCAAAGTTGTAACATTCTTTAAGGTTATCGTACCTAAGATTATTGCGAGAAGTGCAAACAGAAAAATTAAGAAAAACAGCCAATGCCAGGCAAAATATTGCAAAATAAGGCCGGAAAGTGTCGGTCCGATCCCCGGCGCGACCACAATAACCATCATGCCCATGCCTATTGCGGCGCCCCGTCTGGCAGGAGGATAAATTTCTATGATTGTAACCACCATGATCGGAATCAGCATGCCGGTTCCTGCGCCCTGTACCATACGGGAAATCAGCAAAACAGGGAACGACTGTGAAAAACCGCAGAAAATTGTACCTTTGTCGTGCTTACCACGAACTTGCAGTTATGAGAATGGATTTTCAGATGTTTTCACCCCATCTTTTTAAACCCTTTACTTCAATTCCGAACAAGTCCAGGGCCCTTCCCACACTGTGGCTGACAATATCGTCCAGATTTGACGGCTTGGTATAAAAGGCAGGCACCGGCGGCATGATGCTAACACCGAGTCTGGCCAGCTTGAGCATATTTTCCAAGTGAATGGCGTTCAGCGGAGTTTCTCTGACCATCAGGAGAAGTGGTCTTCTTTCTTTAAGTGTCACATCTGCGGCCCTGCTGATCAGGTTTCCCGAGTGACCGTTAGCTATCGCGGATAGTGTTTTCATGCTGCAGGGAGCGATGATCATCCCGCCGCTTCTGAAAGAGCCGCTGGCTACCGGAGCAGCCAAATTATCTTCCTGGTGACAGTAATCCGCCAGCTCAATAACCTCTTTAACTGAGTAGTTGGTTTCCGTTTCTATAGTGGCATGAGCCCACTTGCTCAGGATAAGGTGTGTTTCCACATTGTTCTGGCGTGCCTGCTCCAGAACTTTAATTCCGTACACTGCCCCTGAAGCACCGGTAATAGCAACTGTTAGTTTCATTACTTACCTCCCTTCTTCTCTTTCAGCCTTTATACCCATGACAAGAGATTACAACGTTATTACCATGAATCGGGCATCCCCAAGACCCGCGTATTGAATCAGGGACAGACTGAAAGCTCGGAATAGTCTTACGAAATTACCCCTTTCTCCCTGTAATGGAGGAACTCCTCTTCCGTTAGGCCAAGCAGTTCTCTAAACACATATCGATTGTCCTCACCCAGTTGTGGCGCCGCCTTCCAGTTGACGGTCTCATCCTCTTCGAAGCGGATTGGCGACCTGTCATTAAGGGTGCGGCCCAGGACAGGGTGTTTGAGGGGAACGAAAAACTGCCTCGCCAACAGATGTGGGTCTTGGGCCAGATCCTCTGCATTCTGCACGACACCGGCCGGAACACCCGCCTCCTGAAGAAGGGTTACGGCCTCCTCCGCGGAACGCTTTGCAGTCCACCGTCCTATCAGCCCGTCAAGCTGCTCGACCTTCGACCTTCGTCCGGATAAGGTCCGAAAACGTTCATCCTTGAGCAAGTCAGCGCGATCCAACACTCTGCAGAGTGCCTGCCATTCATCTTCCGTGGAAGCGGAGACAACACACCACCTGTCCGTTCCCCGGCACGGGTAGCAGCTGCTGGGGCAAGCATCAATCTGATCCGAATGATTGCCTTGGGGACGAGCCGGCGTTTTGTTCGACGACACGCCCATAATGGTCGGCCCCAGGAGCGTGCAAAGGGCCTCATATCCGGAGAGGTCGACGTATTGGCCTCGGTCTGTCCTGAACCGATTCTCCAGGGCTGCCAGAACCGCTAGGGCTCCATAAAGACCAATCACATGATCCCCGTAGGCATAGCCTAAGCCAAGAGGCTGTTTATCGTCAAAGGAACTAAGGTAGGTAAGGCCGGAAAGTGCCTGAAGCGCAGGTCCGAAGGCAACATAGTCTTTCCATGGCCCGGTCTGACCCATAGCCGACATGCTCACCATAATGATCTTCTGGTTTACTTCCTTCAGTTCCTCGTAGGTCAATCCCCAATTAGCCATGACACGAGGTGTAAAGTTCTCGATGACCACATCACTGATCTTGGTAAGGCGCAAGATCAGGTCCTTTGCCTCAGGACGACTCATGTCAAGGGTAATGCTCCGTTTGTTGCGGTTCCATGTGTTGAAATACCCACTGAGGTTCGACTCGGCCCCTTTTGCTGTTTTCAAGGATTGCACTTTGATGACTTCGGCTCCGAAATCCGCAAGAATCCTTGTGGCGTATGGTCCGGCCAGGACCCACGTGAAGTCGAGGACCCTGAGTCCGCTTAGAATTCCATCAATCATCGAACGCACTTCACCTCCAAAAACTTGCCGCTGATCTCCGAATCGCATTAAATGATTCCCAACCGTGAAAGCTTCGCGACTTCTTGCTCGGAAAGACCCAGATCGTCACAATAGATTCTTTTGTTATCCTCTCCTGGAAAGGGTGCACGTCTTGCCTGACCTGAAGGGGAGCTGTCGAACCTGTAAGGCATTCCCGGGCTTAGGAGGCTATTTCCCGGTTCGCGATGGTCTACGAAAAATTCCCGAGCAAGGAGCTGCGGACTGGCGAGAACATCCTCCGGTCGAGACACAGGGGCCCAAGGAAAGCGCATAGCCTGGGCTAGCTCAAAAAGTTCTCCCACATTATGTGCCAAAGTCCAGCTCTGCAACACATCCATAATATGGTCTACATTTTGGTTACGGTAGTCCTCATCCTTCCATTTCTCCTCCGACAGGTCCTGAGCCATTCCCTCGGCGGCCACCCATTCGACAAGGGTCTCCCATTGGGTTGCAATACTTATATGTATGTGCCCATCCTTACAACGCAGTATAAAAGAAGCGCGATTCCAAGCGAGGTTCCCCTGGCGTTTCGGAATGACCCCCTCGTAAAGATAATGGACCAGAACGTGTTCCAATGTGCCAGAAACTGCCTCTTGGGATGAAATATCAAGATGTTCCCCCTTCCCTGTCCTTCTTCTCTTAATCAGGGCCAGAAGAATGCCTACTGCTGCAAAGAGGGAAGCAACATAGGTTGACTGCTCACCGTAGGGCCTGAGGGGCGCCGCTGAGGGGGCTCCCGAGACGTACATTTGCCCTCCAAATGCTGAGGCGACAAGATCACATGATTTGTAGCTACTCCTTGGGCCAATCTGGCCGAAACCCGTCACAGAGGCCAGGATAAGCCCTTGATTCACCTCGTTCATCCCCTCGTAGGGGCAACCGAGGGTCGCCAGATGACCGGGAGGGAAGGTCTCTACGACGACATCAGCTTTCTTGACTAGCCTAATAAAGAGCCTTCTGCCTTCCTCCTTCTCGATGTCAAGGGTGATGCCCAGTTTGTTTGCATTATTGTAAGGAAAGAAAGGATTCGGCTCCTTGGAGGGTTCGTTCCCGGCCAAAGATCCCGCCCTTCGTGAACTGTCTCCACCAGGTTTTTCCACTGTGATGACAAAGGCGCCCAGATCGGCAAGGACCTTAGAACAAAAAGCGGCCTTTTCATTCGCCAGATCAATGATCCGGATTCCATGAAGAAGGCCTTCTATTTTACTTTCCCGTACTTTGTTCATAACTGCCAACCTCTCTTCAGAATTATCCTGTGTTCGCCCCCGATATTTTCGTGTTCACCGCAAGCCTCCGCTCCAGATCCATGCCCTGTTGAAGGGGCATGTCGAGTCCCTGATGGATGGCTTGCTTGGCGTTTCTCACCGCCGTCATATAATAGGAAGCGATTTTTTGGGCCACTTCCTCAGCCGTCTCAAGAAGTCTGTCCCCGGGCACTACCCTGCTCACAAGGCCGAAGTCGAGGGCCTCCTGCGCATCCATGCGTCGATTGGTGAGGAGCATATCGAGGGATCTGGATAGACCGATTACCCGTGGGAGAGTCTGGGTCCCACCAGCCCCCGGTATAATAGCCAAACCCATTTCGGGCAAGCCGAAGATTGCATTTTCAGCGGCAATCCGGATATCGCAAAAAAGCGCGATCTCCATTCCCGAGCCGAGCACATAACCATGGAGCGCGGCGATAAGCGGCTGGGGCATACTGCGAAAAAGTCCCCACAGATCCCTTAGAAGCCTTATCTGTCTTGCCTTGACCACGGAAGGAGCGGTAAGGAATTCTGATAAATCTGCACCCGCACAAAACGCCTTTTCCCCGGCACCCTTGAATATGACTGCCCGTATCTCGTCATCCACCTTGATAGCGTGGAGAATCTCATAAAGATCGTCCCGCATCTGCACGCTGAATACGTTCAGCACCCGGGGCCGATTCAGCGTCACATATCCGATGTTGCCCTTTCGCTCATAGATGACCGTTTCGAATCCATCCATCCTTTTTCTCTATCCCCCTTCAAATTCCGGCATTCTCTTTTCCTTGAAAGCTGTAATACCCTCTATGCGGTCTTGGGTCGTACAAAGAAGCAGGTAAAGATCCAGTTCCATGCGCATCCCCTGGTCGATCGTCAGGTCTAATCCGCCGTGAAGAGCTTCCTTGACGCAGCTCATTGCTAGGGGGGATCTTGCAGCCATATCTTCTGCGAGCGCCGTGGTCGTATCAATAAGTTCCGCCGCAGGAACTACCCTGTGCACAAGCCCTATTCGCAGGGCCTCCGCAGCGTCAACCGTTTCGCCTGTCAAAATCATTTCTAAAGCTTTGCTACAACCTATCAAACGGGGCAACCGTTGTGTTCCGCCGTCGGAAGGGATTAGTCCATCAGCAATCTGGGTCAACCCAAAACAGGCCCCGTCTGTACCGATCCTGATATCACAGGCCAAGGCCAATTCTAATCCGAGTCCCATGGCATCACCATCGATTGCTGCAATCACAGGCTGTCTGATTTGGGCCACCGGTGCCACAAAAGACGCAGAATCGGGTTCTCCCCATGGGCTCCTTTGTCCGTCCCTTAACTGGAAGGCTTCCCCCGGGTAGGCAAGAACAACAACCCGCGTTCCCTCATCCCAATTGATCTCGGCACACAAATCTTCCAGTTCGTTCGCCATCCTGGCCATCCATCCGCTGCCATTCGAGGGGCCCTGAAACCGAACAACCATACAATACCCAATTTTCTGACACGTCAGTTCACGATATGGCGTCAATAAAGCTACCTCCCCCAAGATACGGCTCATGGCCTCCATAAGCCTTGATTGGACTCTAACACCTAGCCATTCTCAGTCCGATGAAGGCACTGGCTTGGGCTCTTGGGTTACCATCTCCTTGTCACAACAAGTAGGCAGCTGGGGACTTGCCTTGGTACAGAGCACCTCCGTCCCGCAAACCTCACAGCGATATCTCTTTCCTAGTTGACTCACGTGGCGTCACCTCCTTCTGTTTACTTCTTTTGCTCCATGGGTTGGCCGCAGCAGGAGAGCGTCCCTTCTCCACCGCGGGTCACAATGTACTCAGCACCGCATTTCGTACAAATGTATCTCTTCCCTGTTTGATTTGCCATGTCTCATTCCACCTTTAGCTGTAAAGTAATAATTATGGCATATAACACATAACCCCATCACAACTCAATTTCCTTGAGATTGGGGTCGATGTGAAGCGTGGGCCCGGTAACTGACTGTAGTTCTTCCGGGGTAAGGCCCGGCATGATCTCCTTGAGCACGAGGCCGCCGGGGGTCACTGCAATGACGGCGAGATTGGTAAAGATCATGGAGACCTTCTTCCGGGCCGTTGCGGGATAGGTAAGGTGGCGCACGATCTTAGGTGCCCCATCAATCGTGGTGTGCTCCATGGCGATGAAGAGTTTTTTGGCGCCTACGGCCAAGTCCATGGAGCCGCCCACGTTCCCCACGCCCGAGAGCCCTCTGCTCGGGTTGAACCATGAGGCGAAGTCGCCGATCTCGTTTACCTGGAAGGCACCCATGACGGTGATGTCCACGTGGCCGCCCCGGATCATGGCAAAGGAATTAACGACATCGAAGTATGCGGTACCCGGAAGCTCCGTGACCGCCTGACAACTCGCGTTGATCAGATCCTGATCGATGTCCGCGCCTTCGGCGATGGGTCCCGTCTTCAGCATCCCGATCTCCGAATGAAGAATCACATCCCTGCCTTCGAGCCAGTTGCTGACGAGGGTGGGAATGCCGATGCCGAGATTAACATAGGAGTTATCCTCTATTTCTCTGCTAACCCGCAGGGCGATAATTTCCCGGGGAAGCCCCTCAAATTTTGCCATTGTTCTCCCTCCTCAATTGTGTAGCTGTTCTTTGAGAGCGAGCAATTTCGGCGAAAATCTCCACTGGAGACTTTCGTCTTAGAGATTGGTGATATCGAAAGCGATCCTTGGCACCTTGACGACCCGTTGCACGAAGATGCCCGGGGTATGCATGGAGTCAGATTCAATGGCACCGGGCCCGACCAGGTTTTCAACCTCAGCGATGGTGGTCTTCGCTGCCATGGCCATAACGTGGTTGAAGTTGCGAGCCGTCTTTCGGTACCGGAGATTCCCCTCCTCATCCCCTGTATGGGCGTGAATGAGGGCGAAATCGGGTTTCAGGGCGTATTCGAGGATGCACTTCTCCCCGTTGAAGAAACGGGTTTCCCGCGGGTGGCGGTCTTCCTCCACGTTCGTGAGGACCGACTCCTCCACCATGGACCCGCTACCCACGGGGGTGAAGAAGGCGGGGATCCCGGCACCTGCAGCCCGGTATTTCTCCGCCAGAGTCCCCATCGAATAGACCTCCAGTACAATGGTGCCGTTGCGAACCTGTTGCTCGAAGGGGTGCTGGACCCCTTTTGAGGCAGAACGGAAGAGAGGATAGGAATCGATGATCTTCCTGATCTGTCCCTTCTCCACCAGGCCATTTAACTCCTCCGTGGCTCCCAGGAGCGGCCCTGCTCCGCAACACAGCGTCAGGTCGCCCACCCCTTTCTCGATGATCGCTCTCAGGAGAAGCCTTGGCACCCCTACCGCGAAGAAACCGCCGATTGCGATGACGGCGCCATCCTCGATATCCGCTACCGCTTGTTCGATACTTTCCCGTACTTTGTTCATAACTATGCCTTTCCCCTCATTTTTTGGGTCGCACTTTCGTAAATTTCTAAAGTCTCAGGGTCCACTGACACTTTGTAAACATTACGTGCCATCTCTATGGAAACAAGCCCATTCTTTATGTCCATCCTCACGGCTTCAGGGTCTCTTTCCTCTGGATGTCCTACTCCTGCACCACCACCCGATTTGGCAACAAAGATATCCCCCGCCTTCAATTGCATAGAGATGTGGGGCTCTTTAATTTCAATTTGCTCATCCCCTCGCCTAATATTCGCCTTATTAAGTGGAGATGGGTATCCACCCAGCTGACCTTGACCTTGAGTGTGCCATCCATCACAGGGCCCCATGTTAGATGTGCAGTCGATCGCTTCATTCACAGCTTCCCAATGCACACCGGGGGCACCGCGCCACTTCCCAGCGCCGTGCGAATCGGCCATAAACTCGTATCTTGTGACACGCCAGGGGAACCTCACCATCTCTTCTTCCGCGTCTGATTTTGCTACAACACCCAGACTGGCTCCACAAGCAAAACATTGATAGCCGTCATAGCCATAGGTCGCCCCGGCACCGGCATCAGGGCAGAAGGAAATGTCTACATATAATTGCCCTGTTCTCAGATCCGGGCCAATAAACATAAGCTCCAAGGGTCCGGCATAGGAACCAAGTGCATGCTCTGGTATAGCTTTTGATAATGTTGCCATGACGCACTCTATAACCTTAGCGCCGCCAAGCGAGGGTGCGGCCGCCACCAGAGCCCCAGGCCTACAATTGACAACGGTACCTTCTTTAGCGACTATATGAAAAGGTCTTAAGCTTCCTTCATTATGATAGGCGGCAAGATCAGAGCCCAAGAACATGAAAGCGGTGGCTACCGCCATGCTCTGCGTAACACTATAACCCATATTGGCATAGCCTTTAACCTGTTCGTCACTCGCCGAAAAATCAAAGGTCGCCTCGTCACCTATGATGGTCAACGTACACCTGACGGTAACGGGAACTCCAATCTGAGCGCCGTCGTCATCCGTCTGTGCTTCTGCAGAATACGTGCCATCGGGCCACTGGGCGATTTTTTCCCGCACTGCCTTTTCTGTACGATTGATCATCTCGTCCATGCAAGCATTTACTGTTTCCTTGCCATATCTCTTAAGTAAGTCTGTCGTTCTTTGCTCAGTTAATGTCGTACTGCCGATAAGAGAGCGTATCTCTCGCCGCATCATGTCGGGCAAACGATTATTAGATAGAATTATATTTAGTACATCCTCCTGCAGCTCTCCTCTTTCCATCACTTTTACTGGTGGGATATGAAGGCCCTCAGCAATAGAATCGAAAGCCAGGTAATAGGCTCCAGGCAGAGCGCCGCCGTTATCCGGGACGTGGGTACCCATGCAGGTCCAAAACACGATCTCATCCTCGTAGAATATGGGGCGAACGAAGACCCAGTCCGGAAGATGGACAGCTCCGGCTTCGAAAGGGTCGTTAGTCAGGAACACGTCTCCCGGAAAAATACGCCCCTCGAATTGCTTTTGCACTGCTTTTATCTGATAGCTACTTGACACTAACCGACAGGGGAAACCCTCAGGGATAGCTATAGCCTCAGCCTTCGCATTCCATATCCCGTAAGCAAGATCGTGAAGAGTGCAGGCCAGCACATTGGTTGCCGTTCTTTCGATATGTTGACGCATTTCTCTGCAAATTCTCTGCAAGGCATGCCACGTTGTCGCTATAGTGATCGGATCAGTTTGTACCATGTTTATATCCTCCTTCAATTGTATAGCGGATCTTTAAGAGCGAGCAATTTCGGCAAAAGTCTCCACCGGAGACTTTCGTCTCGCAATGTAATTGCCATATTCATCGACACTGCATTGCCATCCTTCAGGTATCACCGTGGTCATCAAGGGGTGCTCTATAATCGCAGCTCCTGAGATCTCATTTCCGGCTTTCAATTTCTCGGCATCATAAATGTTTGTCTCCCGATACTGACCGTTAAAGTAGCATAACCTCTTTGGTTTCAGCGCTTCCGAAGCGTCTGCTGTTCCAGCCTCTATCGTCGCCATGGTTATCTTTTGTCCCTTGGATTTACCAATTAAGCGCACATTCTGGAATTCAACGGGAACCCATGGCATCGAGAACGTATACAGCTCCTGGTGTTTCTTGTGAAACTCTGCTGTGAGTTTTTCAATGTCCTGAGCGGTGATGTCCCCCTCAGGAAAAGTCATCTCCACCTCATGATACTGTCCTGCATACCGAACATCCGCAGACTTGATAAGGGTCAAGCCCTCTCTTGATACGTTTAATGCTGCGAACTCTTTTAACGCTTCCTTTATCATATCTTCATAGAGATGATTAATGTCGCTTGGATTAGCGTTGCTGGTCGGGCAAATATATGACCTCACGTAGTCTCGCCCAATATCCAGGCAGAACATGCTCCAGGCGCTAAACGTTGGGGCGAATCTCGGGATTATAACCTTATTTATGTTCAGCAAATCTGCTATAAACATCGCGCTCAAGGGCGTAGCTCCGCCAAACGCCAACAGGCTGAAGTCCCTGACATCAAAACCCTTCTTGGTTGATATCTCTGTGATACCATCGGCCATATTCGAGTTGACTGTGGTAAAAATGGCCTGTGACGCTTCCTCTATGCTCATACCTAGTGGGTCAGCAACCTTCTTTAGTACTGCTTTCGCTAAACCAACATCCAGCTTCATCTTTCCGCCCCAGAATTCATCGGCAGGAATATACCCCATGACTACAGCGGAATCACTGACAGTAGGCTCCGTTCCTCCCCTGTTATAGCAGCAAGGTCCCGGATCAGCTCCTGCACTCTGCGGACCTACCTGCAACAAACCCAGTGAATTAACCCAGCCAATGCTTCCCCCTCCTGCCCCTATACTTACAACATCTACCGCCTTAATCCCGACCCTCTCTTCTCCAAGCCAGTACCCTGCCGTTAATGATACCTCTCCCTTATGAATTACGCTTCCATCGAAGGTTGTGCCACCCATGTCTCCGCAGAGAAAGTTCGATTCCCCTAAAATGTTGCCCAGGAAAACTCCACCTGCCGGTGCGGCAGACGGACCGGAGCCTATCAGGTAGACTGGTTTCCGTTTTAGTGCTGTTACCGATTGGGCAAGCTGGTTAGCCTGTATTATAAGCAGCTGACCTTTGAAGCCGGACGCCTCCAGATTTTTCTCAAGAGCGGTCGTATATATGGAGACAATAGGACCGACGCTTGCGCTGACAACGGCAGTACTCATCCGCTCATATTCACCCATCGTAGGCAGTATGTCGGCGGAGTACGTGATGAACACATCATCGCCCAGAAATTGACGTAAAAGCTCAGCAGTCGTCTTTTCATTCTCCGGATTTGCATAGGAGTTAATAAAACATACAGCTACCGCTTCCACCTTTTCCTTCTTTAGTCTTTCAATAATAATCTTTAGTTCTCCCCTATTGATCGGTTTGGTAACCTTACCATCGTACCTGGTTTCTTCTTCCATTACGTACCTAAGGTAGCGCGGTACGATTGGATCGTAGGGAGGGATAAGGGCGTCATACATGGATTTGGTCTCAATTTTATTGGCACGGCGCATCTCAATGATATCCCTGAAGCCCTTCGTGGTAATCATAGCAGTCTTCACCAGGTTCCTGGTGACAACAGCATTCGTAGCTACCGTGCTACCATGCACCAGCAATTCAATTTGACCAATGAACTGCTCTGGTGTCTGCCCGTAACCTTCCGCAGCCTCTCTCAGCGCGTCCATGACGCCTTGTTCGAAATTTTTGGGAGTACTTGGCGCTTTGAATTGACCTAGGTTTCCTTGATCATCGGACACCACACAGTCTGTAAAGGTGCCCCCTATATCAACGCATACTTTATACATGTTTATAGCCATTCCTTTCGCTTCGCTCAAAGCACAAAACGCAGTGAATCAATTAGTTTGGCTTTGAGCGAATTTTATATTATTCTTGACTTAGGCTATTTCCGACAAACAGCGGGCAACATTTTCGCCCCTTTGAATCCCTCTGTCAATAGGTACTTCGGGTTATATTTCTCTCTGCCCAGCTCTGGATTTTGTGAACATCTTCCGGGCAAACACAGGTCAAATCCCACCCAGCAAAGATTATCCTTTAGGCATTTGGTGATATCTCCTACCCTGTTTTCCTTAACTTTATTAGGAATTTCCGGATCGGCTACCAGCGGCCTTCCCAGCCCTATCAGGTCTGTCCATCCCTTGGTAACGGCCTCCTCTGCCAGGTCAGGCGAATGTACGCTCGCTGTGAGAATGGGAACTTTTAAAACGTCTCTCAGTTTTCTCGACCACTGCAGGTAGCCACCATCCACTTTGCTATCCATCTTACACTCAGGTATTGGCGGAAAACCGATGCTGGTGCTCCAGTAATCTATGCCCAGTTCCTGGAGTTTTTCAGCCAGCCACATGGTGTCCTCAAGTGTATAGCCTCCCTCTTCGCCACACTCACTTCCCACTCGTACTCCGATCGTGAAATCTTCCCTTTCTTCCCTCAACGATTTAATAACGGCCTCAGCGTATTCAAGTATGAACCGATGCCTGTTCTCCCGGCTTCCACCGTATTTGTCCGTCCTTTTATTGAACCTTGGATCACGGAACTGGTCCAAAATATAATGATGGCACAGATGCAGTTCAACTCCATCAAACCCGGCCAGGACAGCCAATTTGGCATTCTGAGCTGATTCCTTAATCAGTTGCTCCATTTCCGCG
>LOEW01000185.1 GCA_001516045.1 Desulfosporosinus sp. BRH_c37 | reverse complement strand
TACTGCCAAGCCTACGATCACTCCGGATACAATCGGTAAAATAATGAGCAGCCACCCAGGCACTTGGCCTTTCGTAGCTGCTTTTAATTCGTCCATGGCTTTACAGTTTTCTTCTTTGTGCTTCAGAAGATCCTCTTTGGTGACGTAGCTACCAGCAATTAAGACTCGCAGATCGTTAACCGCATCCCATATTTTACCGAGAGATACTATGATCTCATTGGTATCTTTATCCGACATTCCGCCCCCTCCTTGGTAACTGGCTTATCATTACAGCACACTTGGTGGATTACGTCCCGAAACAATCATCGACATTCTCTCCTTCTAGACAATAAAAATAACCGTCGTTTGACGGTAAAAATAAACTTTTTGAATTGATCAACGCCAGGGTTAACCCCCAGCGTCTTTTTTGTGTTCCAATAGTTCCCCCACTCCCACATCTAAATAGTTACAAAGTTTATCCAGCGTCTCAAAGTTGGCCCCTTGCGCCCTTCCGTGGTACATCTCGGCCACTGTATTCCGAGCAAGACCAGTCCCTTCGATCACATCCGATATCTTTAGGCGTTTGCGGCCCATGATTTCACTTAGCTTATTCATGATCACGTCATCATCCCCCTTAGCTGGATAATAACATGTTTGATTAAAAACATCAATACTATGATTATAATAGTTGACACGTTGATTATTATGGTGTATATTATAATCATAAGGTTGATGAAAAACATCAAGGTATTGATCAAAAAACAGAGGAGGAAAAACAATGAATGATATTTTAATCACCGAGGAAGAGTTTGTGATCGAGGCGGGCAAGCATTACGAAGGCGAAACCTTAAAGACTGTTTATGCCGCACTTTCGGAGCTTGTCAATCAAAAGAAGCTCCGACCCTCCGAGGCTTACGCATACGCTCATTACAAATGGTGCCTACGCGACCCGAAAGCGATCGTTGCATACCAAGAGGGGCGTGACAAATGGATAGTGAACGATTGCGACACCGAGGTAACCGAAGAGGTGTCAATCGTCAAAGTAAATAGCGAATGGGGTTTTGAAGCAAGCCGGATTCAGATAATTGGAACACCATATTACGACGCGACTGATTACCAGTTTATCCGCTTCGATTGTGCACACATGACATGGCTTTGGAAAAATGGAAATCTGTATCAAGTTTACGCGTAACCCATACCACGCCGAGCCGGGCGGCTAAGCCCGGCGTAAGGAGGAATAAACCATGTTTAACAACCAAGAACACAAAGATGCATTTCTCAGCCTATGCCCCGGTAAACTCTTAACCGATGTCGAATGGTCCAGCCCTATCTTCATCTTCACTTCCGACGAAGAGTTACGTCGGAAAACCGCAAAGCACATCCACCCCAAAAAGCGCGAAATCAATTGGGACGCAATCTTGAAAAACGACTTTGGAAGCGGTCACTACTCAGCTATTTACTGGGCTTTCACACTTTGGGCCGGTAACTCCTGGCAGTGGAATGACAAAGGCGAGCGGATTGAGCCAATCGACACCATGAGCCGAGCGTACTACATGGATGAGAACTTACAGAGAACCGCAATAACGGCACTTGAGTTGCGATGGAGGCTCAAGGGAGTCAACCAACAACAAAGCACCCGTCCCTAGCTTGCCGGCCTAGACGAGTGCCTGAGAATGACACCGGAGTGTCACACCCATTATATCATGGCGTTCCGGTAAAATTAAAGAGGAGTGAGGTTATACGGCTACACAAATCCTTAGTTCAACCGCTGAGATTTTACTGGAGCAGGTAATGGATGCCTTCGTTTTTTCTTGCCCAAAAGTGGACAAGCAGGTGATCCGGCAAGCATTATCAGTGATCTTGGTCCAGTATGATATTAAGCCCGCGCTGGTCCCCAATGGCCACCCGGACCTAGCCGCAAAAATTAAACTATTCTTGGCAGGGAAAAAGCTCGAAGGGCTAAGTCCATTAACCCTCGAAGCCTACGCCTTAGAACTCCGAATTTTCAGTGAACACATCAACAAGGCAACCGATGAAGTAACCACCTCCGATATCCGTCTTTTTCTCGGGGGGTTCGATCACCTCAAAACTTCGTCAGTATCAAAGAAACTTTCGGTCTTAAAATCAATGTTCGGCTGGCTTGCGAACGAAGGCGTAATATCCAAGGATGTGACCAAGCAGATCAAGCCTCCTAAGAAAGAGAAGAGGTCTCCGAAGGCTCTAACGATCGAGGAACTAGAAATGATCCGGGAGGCTTGTATCACACCGCGAGAACGAGCCATGATCGAGGTCTATTATGCCACTGGAGCCAGGCTTACCGAAGTCCAGAAACTAAACCGCCAGGATATTGATTATCAGGCGATGTCGGTATTGGTTGTCGGAAAGGGCGACAAAGAACGCACTGTTTACTTTAGCTTTAAGGCCATGTACCACTTAAAGAAATACCTCATGCGCCGCACTGACGATGTGGATGCCTTATTTGTAACCGAACGCAGACCTTATCGACGGCTATCGACCAAGGGAATCCAGCGAGCGGTTAAACGCATTGCTGCGCGCTCAGAGGTAACAAAAAACGTGCATACACATGTGTTCCGTCACACTTTTGCAACCCTGATGCTTAACAACGGCGCTGATCTGGTCGCGGTCCAGGGATTACTGGGGCATGTAGATCCGGCTACAACTTTGATATATTCTGTCCTGTCCGATGAGAAACGGAAACAAGCTTATAAGCAATACCTAGTGCAATAGAAAATATTTTATAATTTAAAAGGAATATCCCTCCTTTTGTCAAAATTAGTAATTGTCCACAACTAATTTCAGGAAGGAGGGATATTTATGACAGATAAAAATTCTTCAACAACTAAATACACAAGAGATTCTTGCGATAAACCTCTCAAGGTTGCTACTCAGCCCCCGCCGCCGCCTCCGAAGAAGAAGGACTAGTAACTTCCACAAAGGGGAGCGCCCCATCAACAGAATCCTTATCTAAAATTTTTACGTACAATCCTGTCTTTGTATCAATGTATATATTAGTTATCGGAATTTCATATTCACCAACGACTTTCCTTACTTCATCAGTCTTATCAAGAAATAAGCTGCGTTCCGGCTCAAAAGGTCGGGACGCTTTTGTTATTCTCCCAGCTATTGCCTTCTCCGGTATATCGAATCTCCCGAATTCAATATACTGATCGTCGTTATTTAAAAAAACGTTTTCCCAAACTGAAGTTCCTTTAGAAAGAGCTGCTATTCCTCTCCATTTCCTGATTATATTTACTACTCCCGCAAGTAACAAATATCCCCACTTAGCCCAAATCACACTTACACAAAAGCTAACAACTAGGCTTAGTGAAAAGAACACCGCTAAAAATACCAGACTACCAGACGCATCCAGTAAGTCCTTGATAGTCCAGATTGGTTCCATACCATAAAAATAATATATATGAATTACGGCCCAATTATGCAAAATCAATGTTCCAAAAGATACAGGAAACCACAATAAAGCTGCTACAGCCGTAAATTCACCTGGAGTGTGCTTTACCACTGGGTTAATACCAAAAGACTGAAGCCAGAAATACGCCAATACTCCAGGAAGTAGAAATACTAAAGTACCGAGAAAATTATCCAACTCTTGCTCACCTCTTATTAATAATCCTTTCGGCGATAAGTTTCTTTTTCCTGCTTATTACTTATGAAATTAGGGCTAATCACAAATTGATTAACCCTAATTTGCTAGACATAATTAGTCAAATACCGGATATATCTACAAACCAGTGATACCAAGGGTTTAAGGGCATTTTCGATGGTTAGTATTTGATTATGCGCAGTAACTTTGCATCTATTGTTTTTCTAACTTACTAACTTTTTCTTGAATGTTTGCGATTTCTTCGAAAAATAATTTGCTGTCGATTTGCTGTAAAATAACAATCACGTCTTTGAGTTCATCAATTTGTTGTTGCCCAATTATACCTTCCATCTTTTCCTCTCCTTTTTCTTTCAATAATTTTATCAAGTAATCTGTGTTTGCCTTAAAAGCCTTTCCATAACGCTCAATAAGGCCCCTTGTCTTTTTGATTAGCTTATCGGTTGACTTTTCTGTACCATTTTTTATCCACCAACATTCTTCGCGCCATCTCTTAGTACAGGTTGGGATGTGTATTACATCTTTTTCATCGTATTCATCCACTTGAAATTCACAAATTTGCTTGACTTCACTAAAGTCAAAAACTTTTTCAAATTCATTGATATTTTCGTCGGTGACTTCAGTAGAGGGCATTACCATTTCAAGAATTTCGACACCAGTTAGCGAAGTTTCAAGCATAGATGCTGTACCACGTATCTCATTTTTAACGCATTTATATGTCCAATTTCTACTATGCTCTTGACCTGGTTCCGGTGCTTTCTTATACAAAAAATTTTCATTTAATTTATTAAAGTTTTCCCTTGATAATTTTTTCATTTTAAAACCTTCTTTTCTCCAAAATAATAAGCAAAGACACCCCGTAGGGTGCCATCACTTTCTCTTTTTGTTAGCCTCTTTCTCGGCCTCCGCTTCCTTCTCTTCCTCAATGAACTCCTTCATCTTGGCGTTCACCCAAGGAGATGCCCTGATACCCTTCTTTCCCGCATAATCACAAAACTCTTCGTAAACTCCAGGCTCCAAGGTTATATTTAAGGATTTCCTCGCCACAGCATAACCACCCCCATTGGGGTGATTATATACCAAATAGTGGGGCTTGAGTTGGTTGTCCTTAGTTATGCGCATAACTATGTGTTAATGCGCATAATGCGTCTACTGTTTACTAAGCTAAGGCTGCAATTGTTCTTTCAGCAATAACAATTTCTACCTCAGAGCGTATCGGTAACTCAACTCCACCGATTAATTTTGTTTCAGGCACTTGCTCGGTAGTCATACGATTTGCCATCACCAGTGTTGCGTAAGAGTTAACCAATTTCCCTTGTATAATCGTCATATTAATCCAACCTCCATTAATAGATTTAGTGTTCTTAGCTCAAATTCTGCTTGATCTATCTCGGCTCGTGTAGGCTCTAATAATGCTAGTTGTGCATCTAAAGCTATCTGTTCAAGGTCATCAATAAAACCACCCTCGGTTAATATCTGCCCTAATTCACCTTCATCTGATTGGGTAAATTCTTCCGGATCAAGAACCGTAGAGGTATCAACTACTTCGACGACTTTATTCA
>LOEW01000184.1 GCA_001516045.1 Desulfosporosinus sp. BRH_c37 | reverse complement strand
AACGTCCTTCCAGCTAATCAAGAAAATCTCTCCTCCATTCATGAGGAGATTGACCGATTAGTAGACTTGTCCAGCGATCTAAAAGACTTAAATATAGCAGAAATCGGTGCTTTACAGCTAAGCCTCGAACCTGTGGACTTAAAGCTTCTGCTTGAAAAAATCATTCGCAGCCTTTATCCCCTCATCCAGGAAAAGGAATTAACTCTAAATTGGAACGCCTCGGAAGAATCCGTGACTACGTCCGGGGACGAGCGCCTTCTGACCCGGCTTTTTTACAATCTGGTGCATAATGCTTATCGGTACTCTAACGCAGGCGGTCAGGTTACCGTCATGCTTACAGAAACACCGGATTTTGCTGAAATTAAGATTACAAACACAGGTATAGGCATCTCGGAAGACGATCTTCCTTTAATATTCGAGCGTTTTTACCGTGCTGACAAATCCCGGACCCGTGAGACAGGGGGAACTGGAATTGGTCTGGCACTGGTCCGCCAGATTACGGACCTCCATCAAGGCACGATCACCGTACAGAGTAAAGTCGGACAAGAGACTGAATTCATCATTCGACTTCCAAACGAGTTAAAAGTGGCTGAGGATTAAAATCCTCGGCCACTTTTATTAGAACATGATTTGTTAATCTTCTAAACTGTTATGACTTTCTAAACAGCACCATCTACGGACTGAATACCTCATTTACTCCCTGAAAGTTTCGGCAGTGAGATTTCGGCTTGGGTTATAGACTCATCCACTATTAAAGAGCCTTATATGAGATTCGTGTTCCTCAGACCGGAGATTTGTCGCCGAATTCCTCAAGAAGAAAAATATTTTCATTTTCTTGATCCAAAATTGGAGTATGATTTACCTGCACTACAAGCAAACCGCCTAAACATAAATGAGCGCACGAACGAAAAGCGACTGAGATTTTGTCCTCAGCCACTTATATAACAATGTCAAAAGAACAGCTTTCCCCTGTGAAGCCACTGCCCTTTTGATGAGATTCACTTCTACTTAACTGCGCTCTAAATCCTTTTTCCGGCTTTGATACTCGACAGAATCTATCTCGCCACGAGCATACCGTTCACGCAGGATGTCCATTCCACTATGCTCACCTATCGTTCCTGTATGAACCTGCGAAGCACTTCGACGAAATATATAGATACCCAGTAGAATAACCCCAATCCCTAAAATGAGTGGCATAACCATACCCATCCACCCAAATCCGCCACTTCCATAACCACCGTATCCCCATCCACCCATCATATTACCCCAACCGCCCATCATATGAATTCCTCCTTTAAACTGATTTTCAATAAATACCGCCTGAGTATTGACTTTCATCCATAAAGCAACCGTTATGTTATCCCTTTTTAATGGATATTAGCTTCTTTTGCCCCGACAGTTCTTGTTTCCGATCAAGGTATTCCTCTCGATCAATCTCACCACTTGCATAGCGTTCATTCAATATATCTTGTGCAGTATGCGTATGAGATTGGTGGTTCATACAGCATGATGCGCCAGAATTTGATGAATTAAACAAGTAATAAGCTACGATGACTAATAGGATCAAAGCAAACATCATTTTAGATCTCCCCTTTCACTCCCGTTCATCATAGTACCTTGCGAACCCGGTATACCATTTCCGTTGGTCATCATATTCCCGCCAGAATTAGTCATGAATTGGTTCATGTTATCAAGGTTTTCTTGCCCCATAAGGGCCTTAACATTGGGGTCTGAATTCATAAGCTCTTGCATCGCCTTAACATCCCCGGTTAGCATGGCGTTCTGCATCCCCGTCGAATTATGGAGATTTTGCATATCAGTCGAATTCATAAAGGTTTGATGTTGCTCCGATGAAAAGGTTTTTTGCATAAATCCCTGCATTTGGCCGAACCATTTGTTACCTTGTTGTTGGTCTGTTCCTGCCAATGCCGGTAAAGCCATGAGTCCTACTGCTAAGGTTGCTGTTCCTAAGATGACAGTGATTTTTTTACTAAGCTTCTTCATTTTTATGTTCCTCCTCTTATTTTTCATTCTTCAGCTTTACGAAGTTTGATTTGCGTTCTTCTATGTCCTTAGTATAACTCTGGGATACGATTATCTCATGAAAAAGTTGTGAATTTCTCATGAAGAAAGGACCCTGATTATTGAACTCCAGAGCGAAAATAACAAGGCTCAGAACTCTCAAATGTTCTGAGCCTTGTTATTTTCGCTCTTACCTTGAAGATGCCCAATAATTTTGTCAAGCCTCCTCGTTCCAACATGATATGAATCACATGTTTTTGCAGTTTCCTTAAAATACTAATATTGAATTCCTAAAAAGATAGATACTAGATAGGAAATTTAAGAAAGGAAGGAGGTTCGTTTAATGCCTATTGCTACCAATGCCACAGTATAACATTCTTCACATACCTGCATACAGGCAATGCAAGCATCAATACAAGCTTGCATTGGATTAAATACCTATGTTTTTGGGGCGCACTTAATCTCAGCTTTATTAGAACGTGGAGCTTAGTCTCAACGTATAACTTTAAAAAAATTACCTTACAATTTTAAAACCCGATAACTCAGTACTTTTTGAGAGTCGGGTTATCTTCTCTAAATTGCAAACGCTCGACATTCCATGGCACAGTGCAAACAGACGTGGGCACATTTCTGAGATTCCTTGTCGGTGAATCGCGCACATTCATTTCCACATGCTTCACATATACTCGCGCAAAGGCCTGCTATTAATTTACTATAAGAGCTATGGCGAGCAAGGTATTTAGCAGTCACTGTACAGATATCTGCACAATCTCGTAGTAGTTGTAATTGTCTATGCCTTAGATGAAGATCTTGGGAATGCATTAGGAGATGTGAAATCATGTGTTCACACATTACTTCACAGTCTTGAACAGTATTTGTGATATTAGTAGGGCGCATTTGATGTGGATTCATAGAAACCATCCTTTCACACTTCTCTGATCAGATTATGATTTTTACTAAAACTTGTGTATGTACAATTCAGTGCTTTTAGATGTTTTCCTGACCTTAAAAAACATCTCGATAATTTTCTGTAAACGCGATGAAAAGTAACATTCCTCCCACAAACGAGGGAGGAATGTTATAGGTTATAGGTTAGATTTTGATGTTTATGGGATATAAATTTCATCATCACTATATGCCCTAATGCCAATGTTCTTGCCCTTCCGGACAACTCACTGCAGGGTGAGTAAAAAGCGGCATACTCGCATGTTCCTCTAACTCATTATAGTCCTTTCTTAAAATATTCGCTATTAACTCGTGATCATGGAGAAGGTTGATTAAGATGAGCTCATCTTTGGTCTGTGAAGTTCGGGCATTGGTGAGAATACTGAGAGACCGAGAAACGGGAGCATCTTGAATTTTTAATATCTTAAATACTTTTCGGTCGCATTCTTTGTTGACAGTCAACGAAGAGATAATGGTAATTCCAAGTCCAGCTGCAACCACTTGTTTGATCGCCTGAGTACTTCCTAACTCCATCGTTACATTCAATTGATCTGGATCAAGCCCTCTCTCTTTTAGGGCTATTTCCATCACCTTGCGAGTCCCAGAACCATCCTCTCTTGTCACCAGACGTTCATGTGGGAGTTCAGCTAGTGTAATGCTTTTCCTTGAGGCCCAGGGGTGGGAATAGGGAAGCACAACTACCAACTCATCTTCCCAGAAACTCTCTACAGTAAGGTCCTTATGCTGGGAAGCTGGCCCCTCGATCAGGCCAATATGAAATTTTTTCTCTAGAACAGCTTGAGTAATTGACTCCGTATTCGAGATCTTCACTTTGAAGTCCACGCCTGGGTGGGTCTTAAACAATAGCGCCAAAATATTGGGAAGAATATATTCTCCAATTGTTAAACTCGTACCGAGGCATATTACCCTTCTCTGATCTTTTGCCAGAGCGCCTATCTCCTCTTTGAAACTCGCAAGAATGTTCAAGATAGTCCGAACACATCCATAGAAAATTTTACCCTCTTTAGTCAGAGTAACCCCTTTATTGCTGCGGTCGAAAAAACAGGCGCCATACTCATATTCCAGATCCTTAATCTGCAAACTAACACTGGGTTGACTCATGTGGAGATTCTTAGCTGATAACGTAATATTATTGGTTTCTGCCACGTCTTTGAACACAAGAAAGCGCTGCTCCATAATGATGCATCTCCCTCCCAATATTCTCAAAGCTATCTTTAAATCTTACTACAGTTATGTGTTTAGTACTGCCCCCAACATCAACCATTCATTAGCGCTAATCATTTTTAGTAAGCTTTTTTTCAATCGAATCACATAATTCATTAAACAATACACCATCTTCAATTTTCATGTTCACTTTACGTAAATATTTTAAAAACTCAATAGGAATGCTTTCTTTCGAATTAACCTTATTTGCTACTATAAATTCATTTATTACAATTGCAATTGTCTCTATATCTTAATATTATAATTTTATAAGAATTCCCCATTATTTTTACCATGGACTGGCGAGCATTTCAGTGGGATTGCCCTTCATATATTGGGTCATGTTGCTGGTGTTCATCATATCTTTGGATTGACCACCACAACCGGCTAGACTTAACGCGGTAATAGAAATCAGAGCTGCAAACACAATCGATTTGATTTTCTTATTCACAATTTCATCTCCTACTCTTAAAATCACTGTTAATAATTTCTGTTTTCAAATGAATCAAACAAGCTCAAACCGTAAGTGCTCTCGCCTATTACAAACTACGATATGAACGCTACCAGAGGACAAGGAGTGCAAAGAATATCCCATGACTAAATATTACAAAATCGCTTAGATTATATAATGCTTTCTATAAGCGGGCACCTCCTATAATTATGGATTGCAATATCTCTTAACTCCAACAACACGATAAAGGAAATTTACTTCAGAGGGAGTATTAACTCCATCAGAAGTAAATTTGAACTTATCAGGCAGTCTCCTTATCTGCGTCGGAAAATTTCATGCTCTTCTTATAATCCCACATTTATATAGTGGGATTTGTTAGCAGGATCTGGTACAATTCTTACCGCTTTGTTTAGCCTTTAAAAGCGCTTTGTCAGAAGCAACAATAATCTCATGAATATATCGCCCATCGTCCGGATAACTCGAAACGCCCAAGGAAACAGTTATCTGGGGGTATGCCTGATTATCAAGTTGACTTATTTCCAACCTTATTTTTTCGGCCATTTTTAAGGCGTTCTTTTTATCGAAGTCCATTAAAATTAGAGTTATTTCCTCCCCACCATATCTTAAGTGATCGCCAAAAGTTTCTTTTCACATTCTAAAAAAGCTTCTACAACATCCGGATCAAAATGCTGGTTTTTATCCGCTACAATTCTCTTCATCGCTTCTAGATGGGAGAGTCCTTCTTTATACGACCTCTTAGCTCGAATTGCATCATACGCATCGCAGAGGGCGAAAATCCTTGCTTCCAAAGGAATCTCCTCCCCCCCAAGTCCCTCGGGGTATCCTTTGCCATTAAATTTCTCGTGATGATATGCACATATATTCATCCCCATTTCGAGGAAAGACTCCGTTAAATGGTATTTTTCTATCGTCTCTCTGAGTACAATTTGACCAGTGAATACGTGTTGCTTCATTTCATCGAACTCTACATCCGTCAATTTACCATTTTTTAATAAGACCGTATCGGGTATTGCTACTTTTCCAATATCGTGCAACGTGGCCGCGTAATAAAGATTGTCTAAAAAGTCACGAGTGATAACCTTTTTAAACTTTTGATGTGTGCTTAATTGTCGGGCTAAAATCACGGCATAATCTCTTGATCTTTCTAAATGCTTCCCTGTCTCTGGATCACGCCCCTCTGACAATGGCGAGTATCTCAAAGACATTGATTAAATCAAGATCGATGAACGAGACTCCTTTTTTCGTCGCACTGTCATCGAATAAAGGCAAGGCTAGTGTCATTAATACCCGCTTCGTTGTGTTAGTCCCTTCTTTTTCTGTCGCGAAATAAATTGGAGAAAACGCTATCTGCCCTTTCTCCAATGCAACAGCTTTTTCGAAAAGTACGCTATGTATCTCACGATTACTTAAGGCATTAGGCCAAGAAAGTGCTCTTAACGTTTCGCTTTCTACCTTTAACATCTCTGCACCAGACAGATTTGTGATCGTCATCTGGTACGATTGTTTAACCTCTAAAAAATCAGCCAGCACTTTCTTTTAGCGGATTAAATTCTTGGACAAAGTACGATTTTAGTTCAGGTAACGCTAAGACGAAGTCTAAGTCCCTCTGAAGATCTGAAAAATAATTGCTTATTATCGTTTTTCCTGACTATCCAAATAGAAATTAATCCGTCTTAATTATATAAAGCTTAGGTTGGTACCGCCTAGGCAAGAAAATTACATCGGTTGAACGCTAAGTTTTACCCGAAAAATAAGGAGTTATTATGATGAGAAAATTCACAGATACACAATTAAGTGATTTTAACGGAATCAAGATGCCCGCCTATGTGGGTTATCAAGGAAAAGTTTACGATGTATCTAGTGTCTTCAAAGATGGAGAACATGCTGGAATAAAAGCTGGTAGAGATTTAACCATTGACTTTGCTAAAGGTCCTCATACAGAAGACATTTTTAAAAACTTCCCGGTAGTTGGTGCATTAACTAATGAAAAAAGCCTATGTGAAAAAGTCTTTACAGGCACTTCATTCCAAACTGATCTACTTTTGCGCCTCGCTCTCGGAATCGTGTTTTTCGCTCATGGAGCACAAAAATTATTGGGTTGGTTTGGGGGATATGGTTGGAGTGGAACTATGGGCTACTTGACTCAGAC
>LOEW01000183.1 GCA_001516045.1 Desulfosporosinus sp. BRH_c37 | reverse complement strand
GGAGACTTACGTCACTGGAGAGTATCGTGCTTATCGTCATGACGATGCTCTAATCTCAAGTTTTTTCACTGCCACATTATAGCATAATCTCTAATTTAATGAAAATTCTTTTCTATAATGAACAATTAATGCTATAATATAGGTAAAAACGTCTATCAGGCGATTGGGGGTAAGAATGAAGAAGTTAAATATTGAAAAGCCATATGTCATAATTCAAGGATTTCTAACCCGAAAAAAACTAAGAACCAAAGTCATTCTTTCGGAGTTGAAATTAGGATGGTTAAGGCAACTCCTTGCAATATCTTGGAAATTACCAAAATTCTTTGTAGGAACAACGACCTTTGCATTGATCATCGGCAGCGCGATCGTATACTTTAGTGGTACATCTTCGCCAGCCTATTTAATCGTTAACGGTCAAAAGATTGGTATAGTTGCTAGTGTGGATAAGGGGCATAAAATTGTTGACAATTTTTTGACAAAACGTGGACAAGCTCTTGGTAAGGTTGTAAAAACTCATGATCTTATAGAGTATGAACCAGTTCATGACAAAACGGTAGAGAATTTAGAAGTAATGTCAGCAGACAATGAACTGGAAAAAGTATTAAGCTCCTATGTTGATGGGTATGCTTTAGAGATTGAAGGAACACAGGTTGCAATTCTACCAACTCAAGACGATGTGCAAAAACTTCTTAAAACATATCAGGATTTCTATACAAAACCCAGTGACACCAACCAGGTGATTTCAGTAGAGTTTAGTGAATCAATTGCGACTAAGCCCGTTGAAGCTCAACCTGATCAGGTTGTACTAGTCGATCAAGCATTGAAAGAGTTAACTGACGGAAAGAAAACTATTACGGAATACACTACTCAACCGAATGACTCTTGGTGGCTGATTGCTCGCAAAAATGACATGAAAACGAAGGAAGTGTTAGCGGGTAATCCGGGAATGACAGTAGATAGTAAGCTGAATCCTGGTCAGAAGATCAAAATAGTCTCTGTAACTCCATATCTGACTGTGATGAGTAAAGGGATCCTAACAAGTACTGAAACAATTGCCTATGATGTTGTCACAAAAACGGATATAAAACTAGCAAGTGACAAAACCCTTGTCCAAGAACAAGGGAGTGATGGCTCAAAAGTTGTTAAATACTCTTATCTCCAAAAAAATGGCCAGAATATATCCAAGCAAGTCGTGGAAGAAAAAGTGACCAAACAACCCGTTACTCAAGTCGTTTCCAAAGGACCTGGGCTTACCGTAGTTTCTATGACTAGTGCCGTGTCTAGAGGATCTAACAGCTCAACGGGAATTATCTGGCCCTTAAGAGGTCCGATTAATTCCCCTTATGGGTCTCGTTCCGGTAGCTTCCACACTGGAATTGATATTGGTGGGGGCACAGGAAGTACCTATACGGCTGCTGCTTCGGGGAAAGTAGTGACAGCAGGATGGGGTGGAGGATATGGTAACATGATCATTATTGATCACGGTAACGGTGTGATGACCCGTTACGCTCATTCCTCAAAACTACTTGTTTCGGTTGGACAACAAGTCGATCAAGGTCAGAGCATTGGATTGGTTGGCTCAACTGGGCATTCTACAGGTCCACATTTGCATTTTGAAGTCATTATTAATGGTTCTACAGTTAACCCCTCGAATTATTTACGCTAAAAGCAATGACTACATAGTTTTCTAGTGTCGAATGAGCCATTACTCGAACGTCATGTTCGAGACCTTGGCCAGCTCCTAAGGGCTCGCCGCTAGCCAAGTTTCTTAATCAGGTACAGAGTGGTTATGCTTTTACAAGCTTTGAAGGAGGGACTGTAGTGGGATTGTCTGCAAAAACGCATTTGCGTGTTCGTTTTTCTGAAACGGACCAAATGGGTATCGTTTATCACTCAAATTATCTCGTTTGGTTTGAAGTCGGAAGATCCGATCTGTTCCGAGAACTAGATCTACCGTTTACTCAAATTATGGATCAGGGTTTAGGTTTAGCAGTTATCGAGGCTAGTTGCCACTATCGTAAACCCGCACGATATGATGATGACCTCGTAATTATTACTAGTTTAGAGCAGATGTCTTCACGCTCAGCACGTTTTAAATACCACATTTATAAAGGGGAGACCCTTTTAGCTGAAGGCAAAACAGTTCATGTGTTTATTAACAAAGAAGGTCGTCTTTCTAACATTCGTCGGTACCCAATATGGACCCGTTTGCAAGCAATTATCGAGAAACAAAAGAAACTTGGCTAGCGCCCGAAGACACTATTCATCAGTGGTGCCGCGTAGCGGCATCTAGGTCCGATAAGTTTAAAAAAGTAGACACTTTTTTTTAGATAATTTGCGCTATTGAATTTCCTTTCTTGCCATGGTACTATGTATACATAATACATAGGGAGAAGGGGTTTTAATGTTTCTTGTTACTTGGATCGAAGGCGAAGAAGTTAATTATCGGTTCGTAAAGAAGCAGGAACTTCCAAAACTAATGGCATCTTTTGGGCAACATGCAATTATCCAGAAAATCGTATCTTAATGTAACGTTAATTACTTATCATCATTTGGCAGAAAATAATACTTAGATTAGAAATAAATGTCCATCAAATGATGGGCATTTATTTTTAATACTTTCCAGACCACCATTACCGCTCCGAGGAACCATTGATGGAGGAAAATGGATAAAATATTTTTTACCGAATAATTTAAGGGTAATCGACTTAAAGGAGGTTGAAAAATGTCTTTTAAAATAATAGTTGATAGTGCGTCGGATATACCCTTTGACCGAGCAAGTGCTGCAGGTATAGTCACTGTCCCTATGCCAGTAAACATAGAGGGTATGACCTTCTTGGAAGGGGTGAACCTTATAACCAAAGATTTCTACGCAAATTTTGAAAACTATAAGGAATTACCTAAGACTTCTCAACCTAATCCGACTACGTTATTAGAACATTATGAAAGAACCTTGTCTGAAGGGCATGAAGTGGTGGCAATTCATCTTTCCTCTGCGTTAAGTTCAACTTTTGCGACTGCGCAAATGATGCGTAACATCAGCTCTGCTCCAGAGCAGGTACATATTATAGATAGCTTTGGAGCATCATTTGGCTATGGGTTACTTGCATTGTTAGCACAGCAGATTCTTACCTCAGCTGTTTCCTGGGATGAAGCCGAAGATAAAATACTTGCAATTCGCAAGAATATGCGATATGTTTTTACATTAGATACGCTTGAATATCTTGTTAAAGGAGGAAGAGTTAGTAAAGCAGTAGGGCTTATTGGTGGATTACTTGATGTTAAGCCTATTTTGCATATAACTCCAGATGGTAGAATAGAACCCTTTGCTAAAGTTCGTTCCCGACGAGCAGCAATTCGAAAATTAGTCGATATACTGGGACATGAAATAGCTCATCCCGAACAGCAAGTAATTGGTATTTCCCACTCGGATTGTTTGGAAGATGCTCTTTTTTTAGCCGATCAGATTCGTCAAATAGTTACTGTGAAAGATATCTGGATCAGTGAAATAGGCTGTGTTGTCGGAAGCCACACTGGGCCTGGAACTTTGGCGCTTTTTTATCAGGCTTAAAACACGTCAGGAATAAGAGGTGTACTTTGTTGTGCCGAAATTCATTACTACTTTTCTCCTCATAATCTATATGATGGTTAGTGTTGCTCCCAGCGCATTTGCTGAAGACACTTCATCACAGGAACCTCAAATACGCGGAGAGGGCGCCTATTTAATCGATATATTATCCGGTCAAACCCTGTTTATGAAGAATCCGGATAAGCCACTGGCTCCAGCAAGCACGACAAAAATTATGACCGGCTTGTTAGCGATAGAACGTGGAAATTTAAGTGATATCGTGACAGCGAGTCCTTCAATGCTTAATAATAAGCTCGTTTATGGCACACAGATATACCTTATACCTGGGGAAAAAATGCCCTTAAAGAATCTTCTATATGCTTTGTTGTTAAACTCTGCCAACGATGCGGCTGTTGCAATTGCGGAACATGTCGGAAGTGACTTACCAAACTTTGTCGATATGATGAATCAACGTGCCCGTGAAATCGGGGCTAACCAGACCAATTTTCTTAACTCGAGTGGTTTAACAGAGACTGGGCACGTCACGACCGCTCATGATCTAGCACTTATTGCGCGTGTCGCCTATCAAAATCCCACGTTTGCTGAATATGTTCGTACTAAATCGCAGGCGATCTCTCGATCAAAACCAGATGTTCCCACGCTAATGGTTAATGAGAACAAATTGCTGTGGAGAGACTTAACCGTTGATGGCATAAAAACAGGATACACAGCTGCTGCACAGAATTGTCTTGTCGCATCGATGACCAAAGATGGACGTCAATTAATTGGTGTGATCCTGAAATCTCCAGGACGCGAAATCTATACAGATATGCAGGCGATGTTTGAGTTTGGCTTGACCCATTTCAAAGAGAATATTGTCAAACCTTCTGGCACGATTATTGCTACAGTTATGGTAAATAATGAACCCGTTGATCTAATTATTGATCGTCCGATCTATATGACCCAGAAACTCAAGGGACAGAGTTCGGGATTAAATTTACGCGTAGTACCGACATCTTCTAATTCCCTTAGCTCAGTAGAAGAGGGTCAAGTTGTTGCCCAAGTCGAAGTTCTGGATGGGAATACAGTTGTAAACACACTTCCTTTAAAATCTTCGCGGACAATTATTCCACCTACGTTAAAAAACAGTCTACTTTCAAATAATCTATCCTGGAATACGGGCTTCATTTTCATGGGAGTCGTATTAGCACTCCTTACTGGCCAAAAAATATACGCCGATAGGCGTTGGCGCAAACAAATGCGACTTACTAAGAGAAGGGAGTCCAATTAGTGAATGACGTGACTAAATCATTCTTTACTCATAGTTTAAAATTTATTGCCTTCTGGGTTGTAGTCGGGGGATTAATTTTCCTTGTTGGGCACTTTATTTATTTGTTCTTGCCCTTTCTGCTTGCGTTTATCATGACTGCAACAATTAATCCCCTTAGAAACTTTCTTGTTTGTAGAGTTCGCTTTCCTCATGGAGTTGCTGTAATAACTGCAATGATCCTGGAAATAGGTGGACTAGGCGTAATTATTGCCCTTTTAGTTATTCGTCTTATTCAAGAAATTCACGAAATTTATATCAACTGGCCACATTATAATAATTTGTTGCAACACTTTTTTACTCATTGGCTAGCAAAAATTGAGATTTATTATTTCAAATTACCAGGGGCCAATATTAATACCATTAATAATACCGTTAAGGAATTTACCAATTCTATTCCTGCCGTACTTACAAATATTTTATCAATAGCCGCCAAAATTCCCGAAATCATCATTGTTATTGTCATTGCCTTAGTAGCAACCTTTTTCATGTCTAACGGCTCCAAACGTTATCTAAATGAAATTTTGAATATCTTTCCCTTAGAATGGCGTGAGCATCTCAGTGAATTGGGTAGGGATTTTTCCCGTGCATTTGCAGGTTTTATTCGAGCGGAATTCATTATCTTTTTGATAACTATGTTTCTATCCATCGTCGGATTACTGATTATCCACCCCAAATATGCAATTATCATAGGCACTATAACTGGGATCTTTGGTATACTTCCGGTTTTAGGGGTGGGTATTGTTCTTGTACCCTGGTCTATTTTGGCCTTCATAAGTGGGCATAGCCTTTTGGCTATTGAGCTTCTGCTACTAACGACTCTAATCACAATTCTGCGGCACATCATTGAACCGAAAATTCTGGGGGACAATGTAGGACTCGATCCGCTCTTTGTACTCGTTAGTATGTATATTGGACTGGCATCCACGGGAGTAATTGGATTAATCTTAGGTCCATTTATTCTTATTGCTTATCAAGCTTTGCGTAAAGCAGGCGTCTTCCGAAATCTTTGATCCACGGTGACTGAACAATTTAGGAGTGACTTTCTTGGAAAACAATAAAAAGGTTGTTACCTTAGCCTATGGTTGCCAAATGTCTGAACGTGATGCTGAAACTTTGACAGAGATCACTAGACGCTTAGGTTATTTGCCCTCAGATGATCTTGAAACTGCAGACTTAGTGATTGTAAATACCTGTTGTGTAAGAGAAAGTGCAGAGAATAAGATACTTGGAAAAATCGGAGAACTAAAAAAACTTAAAGAACGAAATTCTAACGTAAAAATTGCTATTACTGGCTGTATGGTTCAACAACCTGATGCTTTAGAGCGTTTACAGAAACGAGCACCTCATGTGGATATGTGGTCCGGAACCCATAATTTACACGACTTTTCCGCCCTTTTACAGCGGGTAGAACAGGGAGAAAAAGTGGCAGAAGTTTGGCAAGAACCAAAAACAATTTTAGAAGTTACACCACTTGCCGAGAAAGGCAAGCTACAGGCCAATGTAAACATTATGTATGGTTGCAATAATTTCTGCTCGTATTGCATTGTTCCCCATGTTCGTGGTAGGGAAAGGAGCCGAAAACCAGAGGAAATTCTTCAAGAAATCGAAACCCTAGTGAACAATGGCTGCCGAGAAGTCACATTATTAGGACAAAATGTGAACTCCTACGGCAAGGAGTTTTCACCCGCCTATGATTTTGCTGATTTACTCCAGCAAGTAGATCAAATCGCATTTCTAATACGGGTTCGCTTCATTACCTCTCATCCCAAAGATTTATCAGATAAGCTGATTGAAACTGTTGCTAACGGGGAAAAACTTTGTGAGCACTTTCATCTCCCCATTCAATCAGGCAGTAATTTTATTTTAGAGTGCATGAATCGGAAATATACTAGGGAATACTATTTAAGCCGAGTTCAAAAAATTCGCGAACTTATTCCGAATGCTAGCTTAACCACGGATATTATCGTTGGTTTTCCCGGGGAATCGGAAAAAGACTTCGAGCAGACCCTCGCTATGATGAATCAAGCACATTATAGTCAAGCTTTCACCTTTATGTATTCTAAACGATCAGGAACGCTTGCCGCAAAGATGGAAGATCAGATTCCCTTAGACGTTAAAAAGAGGCGTTTACAGAAATTGATGAGTGTCCAGAACCAAGAAAGCCTTGAATGGCGGCAAAATATGATCGGAAAATTAGTTGAAGTTCTTGTGGAAGGCCCTAGTAAAACAAATCCTCAGCGTTTAAGCGGACGAACTCGCGGAAACGAACTTGTCGTTTTTAATGGTAATCTTGAAACTATCGGATCGTTGGTTAATGTAAGAATCAATGAAGCAGGATCCTGGACCTTAATAGGAAAGGTTGAATAATAAATTATTTAATGCAGGAATTCAGAGTTATATGTAGAAAGTAATATTCGGAGGTGTGTTAAGAATGGTTAATAGTGAAATTTCAGAAAAAGCTGGACTATTGGCTGATGCTATTGCTCGAAGCTCGGAGCTTGCCGACTTACGTAGAACGGAAGATGCCATGGCAGCTGACCAGTCAGCCCAACAATTGATTGCAGAATTACAGAAAGCTCAAGAGCGGTTTATGGAAAAGGAACAAAGTAATAGTGAGCCTTCTGAAGCCGATAAAAATGCGGTCGATGAAATTGAAACAAAAGTAGAGGGTAACCCAGCCATCGTCGCTTATATGACAGCGCAAGACAATTTCACGCAAATGTTGGATAGTGTTAATAAGATTCTAGCTGGGGCGATTGCCGGCGCTACAGGCGGTTGTTCCTGCCAAGACGATACTTGTGATCCTGGCGGATGTGAACCAGGTGGGTGTGGTAGCGGAGGCTGCGGTTGTTCAGGAAACTAACACCTGACTAAGTACAATATGTTATTAGAAGGGAAGGGCTTAATCGGTAGCTCTTCCCTTTTAGGATTAATTTAAACTTGGGATTACTTATACTCTTGTTGTTAGATTGAACTAATTTCTTAAAAGGGGAGAATTCAAGGTATGACCACCCCGATGATGCTCCAATATCGAGGAATAAAAGATAAAGCCCCTGGAACGATTCTTTTTTATCGATTAGGCGATTTTTATGAAATGTTTGGTGAGGATGCCGAATTAGCTGCACCCATTTTACAAATAGCCTTAACTGGTCGAGATGCAGGAGACGGGAAACGAATTGCCATGTGTGGCGTCCCTTATCATGCTTTAGATAATTACTTGTCTAAGCTCGTCAAGGCTGGCCATAAAGTCGCCATTTGTGAACAAGTGGAAGATGCCAAAAATGCTAAAGGGATTGTCAAACGTGACATTATTCGGATTGTTTCTCCAGGCACGCTGACCGAATCGGTCTCTGAACGGACCAATCATTATTTAGCCAGCGTCTATCAGGATACGTACTGGGGGCTCGCTTTTCTTGATTTATCCACTGGGGAATTTTCGATGTTCCAAACCCCAGACCTTGACGTTCTTCTCACAGAACTTTCCCGTATTAATCCCGCTGAACTACTTTTGCCCCCTGAACTTTTGAAAAAGCCTAAACCTTGGCTAGGTTATTACTGTAGTGTGCGCGAACGAAAAACTTTTAGTGGTCAGGCTTTACAAGATCGCTTTCCTGCTCAACAGGATTTGTTTCAGGAATTTCCAGTAGGAACCCAAGCTGCTACAGCTTTATGGATCTACTTACTCGAAACGATGCCTGGCGTAGATCCTACCCATATTATAGAAATTACGACGTTCCGTTCTGAACACTGGATGTTTCTCGACCAATGGACTCGACGGAATCTTGAACTCACAGAATCCCTCCGTGGAATTGAAAAAAAAGGAACTCTCTTGTCAGTGCTTGATTTAACTCAAACCGCCTTAGGAGGTAGGCTTTTAAAACATTGGATTGAAAAACCCTTGCTTCGGCAAGCTGCAATAGATCGGCGTCTGGATGTGGTTGAAGAACTGACCTCGGACTCATTTCTGCGTAGAGACTTAGCTAAGCTTCTATCTGAGGTCTATGATCTCGAGCGCCTGATGGGGAAGGTTTCGTATGGGACTGCCAATGCCAAAGATTTATTAGCGTTGGCGCAAACTTTAGCTCTTCTTCCTGAAATTCGTACTCTCCTGACTTCTAGCTCAGCTGAAAACCTTAAAAGCAATGTTCCCCATCTTGAGGGACTTGACTCATTTGTCTCTAAGCTTCAAAGTGCTCTTAATCCCAATCCCCCTTTATCCTTACGCGATGGTAATATTATCAAAACCGGATATAGCCAAGAGGTTGATGAACTGCGTTCTATTTCGACAGGTGGCAAAGCATGGGTTGCCCAATTAGAAAACTCAGAACGTGAAAGAACCGGAATCCGTTCCTTGAAAATCGGATATAACAAAGTCTTTGGGTATTATATTGAAATCACCAATGCTAATGCTCATCTTAGTCCACCGGACTATGAGCGTAAGCAAACCTTGTCCAATGCCGAACGCTTCATTACTCCCCAATTAAAAGAGTACGAACAAAAGATTATTGGGGCAGAGGAAAAACTTAAGGACCTAGAGTATGAACTTCTATTGATTCTCCGGGAAGACGTGCGAACACACATTAAGATCGTTCTGCACATCGCTCAGGTTTTAGCCGAAATTGATGTCTTTGTCAGTTTAGCTGAAGTTGCAGTTCGTAATCACTATGTACGCCCACAGATTAAAGATGACGGTCAAATCCTGATCACAGAAGGCAGACACCCTGTTGTCGAACAAATGCTGGAACCCAGCGTGTTTGTACCCAATGATACCCTCATGTCTGAAAGTCTTCATTTAGCATTAATCACAGGCCCTAATATGGCAGGGAAATCGACCTACATGCGCCAAGTCGCCTTGATTGTCCTCATGGCACATATCGGCTCCTTTGTACCAGCAAAAAGTGCCTGCATCACACAGGTTGATCGGATTTTTACGAGGGTCGGTGCTTCAGATGATTTAGCAGCAGGACAAAGCACATTTATGGTCGAAATGCAAGAAGTCGCCCACATTTTGAAATATGCCACCGGGAAAAGTCTGATCATTTTAGACGAAATTGGACGGGGGACAGCGACATTTGACGGACTTAGCATCGCCTGGGCGGTTGCTGAATACCTTGTTCAACAGCCTAAGTTCAACCCTAAAACCCTTTTCGCCACGCATTATCATGAGCTAACCCATCTCCAAGACGATTTTTCCGGGCTATTTAACCTTCATGTTGGGGTAAAGGAACGGGGCGAGGACATCGTTTTTTTGCACAAAATATTGCCAGGTAAAGCAGATCGCAGTTACGGTATTCAAGTAGCCCGTTTAGCCGGTCTGCCGCAACCCCTTCTTCAACGTGCTAAAACTTTACTTCTTGAATTAGAGTCCACTGAGCCAGCTCCTGCTTTTAGCGAACCACCCAAGCAGGTTACTCAATTTTCACTCTTTGACGTCCCACAAACCCACCCGCTTTTGCAAGAAATAAGCACACTGCCCATGGAAGACATGACTGCACGCCAAGCCCTTCAGTATCTGTTTGACCTGCGAGAGCGCATTCAAGCCTCAGAAACCTAAGGGGGGAGTAAATATGTCTAATCGAGTAGGGATCGATGTGGGAGGGACTTATACCGATGCAGTGTTGATTCACGATGGCCATATCCTACAGACTGCTAAGGTACCCACCCGTTCTGAAAATTTAGTGGAGACACTAATGGATGCTTTGGATAAGTTAAATATTCCAAATGAACAAGCGCTTAATCAGATAACCGTCAGCACAACGCTCGTGACAAACGCGATTCTCCAAAACCGAATCCCTCCCGTTCAATTACTATTATTTCCGGGAAACGGAATGAGAGTCGATGCACTGCCTTGGCCGGTTAGTTATTGTGAGCTTTCCGGAGATATAGATTTTCGGGGTCGAGAAATTGAGCCTCCTGATCTGAGCGAATGGGGAAAACTCCTGATACCAAATTTACGTGAGAATCCTGCCCAAGTAGCCATTGTAGGAAAGTTCTCGCATCGAAACAGTCTTCATGAGCAACAACTCGCTTCCTACCTGCGGGGAATTAATCCCTCTTTAAGCATTGCTTTAGGACACGTTTGGGGACAAGCTAATTTTTATCGTCGTAGTCTGACTACATATCTTAATCTTGGTGTTTCCAACTTATTTCAGAATTTTACTGAAGAATTACAAAGTGCCGTATCCACTCGGAAAATTCTGGCGCCCATTTCGATTTTAAAGGCGGATGGAGGTATCTTACCGATTGCCAAGCTTCGACCTGTCGAATCCATCTACTCTGGACCAGCGGCTAGTATACTTGCCGCACTGACTCAAAATGAACCCACTGCTTCTTCTATAATAGTGGATATTGGTGGAACAACCACCGATATTGGTCTAGTGCTTTCCGGTGTTCCGTTGCTCAGTTCAAAAGGAGCGCAAATTGGTCCTTATTCAACTCTTGTCCGTTCACTTGCGGTGCGTTCGATTCCAGTCGGGGGGGACTCTGCCATCCGTGCTACAGATCAAGGTTTTGTCCTAGAAAATTTTCGACTCGGTCCAGCCTATTGTTTGGGAGGGAACATACCCACACCAACGGATGCGATGCGTTATCTCGGGTTGATAGACTATGGTAATGAGCGCTTAGCAGAAGAAGCCTTGGCCTCTATTTTGCCGATCGAACGACGAACACCGGAATTTCTGCAAGAACTGGCAACTGCGATTATTGACACTGTTGCTGAGAAAATTAGTGAGGCAGTTGATTCCCTTAAGCAAGAGTGGCAAGAAGAACCAGCTTATAAAGTATGGGAGGTTCTCCACCCCCAGGAAGCACATGCCTTCAACACGTTGGTCAGCGGAGGCGGCGCACGGGGAATGACAACGGCTCTGGAAAAACGCCTCAGAACTCCTATTCAGCTCGGAGTATATCCGGAAGTTTCCAATGCCCTTGGTGCTGCTATGGCCAGACCTACCTTTGATTGCACCCTACATCTCGATACTTATATGAAACAGTATCAAATAGAAGAGACAGGAGAACAGGGGGTATGGTCTGGATCACTTCGTCCTTATCTCGAAGTTGAGGGGTTTCTAGATACGCTAGCTCAGCAGCAAGCTGCTTTTTATACGATTAATATGGAAAACGTGGATAAGGAGCCTTTTGATTTCTTTCCAATTGTTAAAGGGTATAAAACCGTGGGTCAAATTGTCCGCGGGGCCGTCCATCTGCGGTCTGGTGTGATCGGGAGGATACACGTATGAAACGAACTGGAATCTTGTTTTTTCCTGCCTTTGATTGGTCACTTGGCGACTCCCACCCAGAACGAGAAGAACGTCTCCTCTATACTCAGGAGCAATTGTTTGAAGAGGGAATTCTTGACTTACCCCAAATCAAACAGTACTCACCCCGTATTGCCTCGCTACATGAGGGCTTACGAGCCCAAGCTTTATTCCCTAACCCGGGGGTGCATACGGATTCGCTAGATGCCCACCTCATTGCAGCCGGAAGTGCCATCTTACTTGGCGAAGCACGCGTCAGCGGAGACATTGCAAATGGCTTCGTCCTGGCTCGCCCTCCAGGACATCATTCTGGAGCAACCGTTTGGGGAAATCGTGGGTTTTGCACGCTCAATAATGAGGCTATCCTTGTGAATCATTTACGGGCGCGTTATGGAATCAGGAAGATCGCTATTGTCGATACCGATGTCCACCATGGGGACGGAACTCAAGATATCTTTTATCACGACCCGAATGTTCTGTTCATTTCCCTTCATCAAGACGGGCGCACACTTTATCCGGGAAGTGGATTTGTCAATGAAAAGGGGGGCCCGAATGCTTGGGATCAGACTTTAAACATTCCTCTTCCGCCCGGAACTGGAGACGAAGGGTACCACTACGTTCTGGAGAACTGGGTGTTACCTCGACTCCAAGCTTTTGCCCCTGACCTGATTATTAATTCAGCCGGACAAGACAATCATTTCACGGATCCCCTAGCAGCGATGAATCTAACTGCCAATGGGTACGGGCGAATTACCGAACTACTAAAACCGGATTTAGCGGTCCTGGAAGGCGGATATTCCATAGAGGGAGCATTGCCTTATGTCAATCTAGCAATTTTACTGGCGCTTGCCGGTGAAGATTATCATCATGTCCGAGAACCTAAAAAACTAGATCGTCCTGTTTTAGCCCTAGCAACCCTAAAGCCATATCTTGAGGAACTCAAGAAACAGCATCAAACCATTAAACCCAGCTTCACAATTCAGAACAAACCCTTCTTCCCCAAAGGGAATTGGATTTATAGTCCTCATTCCATCTATTATGATACAGAAGGGTTCCAAGAAACTCGACATGATTACATACGAGAGTGTGGTCAGTGCGCAGGAACCGTGTATATTGAAAGTAGGCGTTCGTTGTCTTCCCAAAAGTCTATGCTCGTGCGAATTCCGTTCCAAGCCTGCCCAGCTTGTGAACAAGCTGGGTATGAGCTGTGGGACCATCTACAACATCATTCTGAGGATACTACAAGTGGTTTACTACAAAACCAACTCCACGATCAACTAACCGTTTGGAATAGGAAGGAAGGACTGAGGGAATTTTGACACCAGTGATTCATATTCTTGATTCGCACTCAGCCAACCAAATTGCCGCGGGGGAAGTTGTTGAACGTCCAGCTTCTGTAGTCAAGGAACTAGTCGAAAACGCCCTCGACGCGGGGGCAAGACACATTGACATAACTATTGAAGGTAACGGCGTACCGCTAATTCGAGTGCGAGATGATGGCTGCGGAATCGCGATTTCAGATTTACCTTTGGCCGTTATTCGTCATGCTACAAGTAAGATCAGTCAGATTGACGACCTCGATCATTTAAAAACCCTTGGTTTCAGAGGGGAAGCCTTACCAAGTATTGCTTCAGTTTCTGAAATGGAAATTTCCTCACGTCCTGCCGATGAAGTGGCCGGATTATGTCTTAAGCTGATGGCTGGAGAGCAAGGGGAGTTTTCAGAAGTGGGGTGCCCTGTCGGCACGTCCGTGACTGTGCGTAATCTTTTTTTTAATACTCCCGCTCGATTGAAATTTCTAAAATCCATTCCGACAGAATTTGGTCTGATTAGCGATACGATCGGGCGAATCGCCCTGGCCCACCCAGAAGTCGCTTTTTCTTTAATTCATCCTCAACAAGTCGTTTTGCAAACCTCTGGACGCGGGGATTTACGTGAAACGATTGGAGCCATCCTCGGTCATGCTATCGCTCGACAGCTTATACCGATCGATGCGCAGCAAGGAGAATGGCAATTAGAGGGCTTTATCAGCCCACCAGATCTGGTACGATCTTCTAAGCAAACCCAAACATTTATGATTAACGGTCGAATTGTTCGCTCACCGCTCTTGAACCGTGCCCTCGAGGAAGGCTATCACACCCTCATCCCGGCTAAACTACATCCTGTCGTCGTACTTCATCTACATGTTCCGCCCTCAGAATATGATGTGAATGTCCACCCCACAAAAATGGATGTGCGCTTTAAGAATGAGCAGTCCTTATCTCCTTTTATCAGCCAGGCAGTTTATCAAAATCTAATTAAGAGTAAACCTTTACCCTCGTTTCATACCCAACTCCCATCAACGCACGAAGCGCAGACGGCATTCTCGCTCAAGGCTTCGCCACGTTCTGTTGTGGCATCGCTTTTGGAGAATTCCAAGCCAAGAGGGCAATTCCACGCAACACTACCACCATTCTTGGAGAATACCCCAGAGAAACAGTCCCTTAAACCCGAAACGTTTGTGCAACCAAAATTCTTTCTACCCGCTCAAGACCACTCTCGAAAGCTAGTGAGTCCGGTAGGGGACGTACCTAGTCAAATAGATTCACCTAAGTCAAACACCCAGGTGAACCCCTTGACTCAAAACAGCCCACTAGTCGAGGGTGATAAAATAACTGTCGACACTCTTGCTCATATCTGGCCTTTAGCACAGCTGTTCAACACCTATATCCTAGCGACTGACGGTGAAGTTCTCTTGATGATTGACCAACATGCTGCCCACGAACGAATCAACTATGAACGGCTGTTAGCGGAGTTCAAACAACATGATCATTCGAGTCAGGTTCTTCTAATTCCACTTCCCATGGAATTCACCATTCAGGAAGAACAAGTCGTTTTAGAAAATTTATGGAATCTAACTGAGATGGGATTTATTTTAGAGCAATTTGGCGAACGAACCTACTTATTACGGGGTGTACCCGTTCAAACAGGAACTGTCCAAGCAGACAGTCTATTACGTCAGTTTATCGAAGAAGTTTTACAAAAGAGTTCAATACCCACAATTGATAAATTATTAGAGGAATGGATTTATTTATTGGCTTGCAAAGAATCCATTAAAGCACAAGACTCACTTTCCCTGCTTGAAATGGAACAACTCATTGCCTTACTTGGCCAAAGTAAGAACCCATATACCTGTCCACATGGACGCCCAACCATGGTAAAAATGACTCGCCCAGAATTGGAAAAACGCTTTTACCGAACCTAAGGTACTTCTAGAAAGTGAACACGTTCAACTAACCTTGGCATCTTTGACAGGTTATTTTCTTTCATATGCCTAAACTGTCAGAAGTTTGTGTGCAACATGACACGGGCATACTGTCAGTAAAAGGGTACTTGTAATACAATAAACCGGAGGCTCTATGTTCAATGATAAACCAATCCTCATCAAAATTACGCATTCCGATTCAGACCTTCTGAAAAGATACTCTTGGTTTCGCCAGCAACCCGGCTGTAACTGGATCATAACAGGTAGTGGTGAAGGAGACTTACCAGAACTAGCAATTACTCGCCATGGCGTCATCTTAAAAAATGGGGCAGAACAACTATCTTTTCATCCCAGTATGGCCCTCATTCGACTCATAAATCTTTTGCGTGGTGAGTCTGATCGTTATCTCGAAGCAACTCAGCTAAAAGCTGGGGATGCTTTAATTGATGCTACCCTGGGTTTTGGGAGCGATGCTCTCATTGGGGCATGGGCAGTCGGCGAAAAGGGAAGTGTTCTGGCGCTTGAACAATCTCCGATTTTAGCCGCAATCGTGCAGGATGGCTTAAACCATATTACGGAGATCATTCCTAACGCTAAAAATAAGGATAAGCATGCTGCTTGGGCCGCTTTAGAACGAGCTTCTCGACGAATTGAAGTACACTGGGGAGAACACAGTGAGTACTTAAAGCATATCCCCTCCCGCTCGGTAAATGTGGTTTATTTTGATCCAATGTTTCGCCAGACATGTAAACAGTCTGACTCAATTCTGCCCTTGCATCAGTGGTCAGTCCATAATCCACTCGATCACGGGGCTGTAATAGAAGCATGTCGGGTTGCCCAGAACCGCGTCGTGCTCAAAGAACGCAAAAACAGTTCGGAATTTCGACGTCTGGGGTTCGACATACTCCTCGGAGGACGGTACAGTCCTGTCGATTATGGCGTCATTTTAGTATAGGCTTTAAATGGGGGTTGTTTTGGTGTACCCACTGATTATTATTATCGGCCCAACTGGCGTCGGTAAGACGTCACTAGGAATAGCCCTGGCCCAGAAATTAAGAGGGGAAATAATCTCTGGCGACTCTGTTCAAGTTTATAAAAAACTTGATATTGGTTCTGCGAAACCTTCTGCTGCAGAACTCCAAATTGTCCCACATCACCTGATTGATTATCTAGACCCCTCAGAGCCTTTTTCTGCCGCTCAGTTTAAGGTAAAGGCCACTTCCTTAATTGAAGAAATTAGGGGCCGTGGACATGTACCAATTGTGGTAGGAGGGACAGGACTCTATATTCGTTCCTTGCTTGATCCTTATGATTTCTCACAACATGGTTCTGAAGAAATCCGTTCCAAATGGCAAGAATTCGCCCAATTACACGGGAACCTAGCGCTACATGTGGAGCTGAAGAGCCGCGACCATGAAACAGCGCAACACTTACACCCCAACGATGTTTTTCGCATTATTCGAGCCCTTGAAGTCTTTGAATTAACGGGTAGCACCCTTTCGAGTCAACGTCAATTTCGAGATAATGAATACAAGCCGCTCGATCCGTCGATTCTCTATATTGGGCTAACTGCTTCCCGCGAAATAATTTACGACAGAATCAATCGACGCTGCATCACAATGCTTTCTCAAGGTTTAATCGAAGAAACATTAAATCTATTAAACAACGGTTATGCACCAACGTTGAAGCCATTACAAAGCATAGGCTACCGCCATTCGCTTATGTTTCTAAAGGGACTTGTTACACAAGCTGAAATGTTACGTTTACTGCAAAGAGATACTCGTCATTTCGCAAAACGGCAACTGACCTGGTTTCGTCGTGACCCGCGAATTAGTTGGTATAATATTGAAACAGATTTGGACGTAATACTTGAGGATATTTTCAAGACTTGCAGAGCCTGTCAAACTCGTGTAGAATAGGTAAAAAGAAATATAAGGTGATGGAGGCAAATATATGAATAAATCGCCCATCAATTTACAAGATACCTTTTTAAATCAGGTACGTAAGGAAAATCTTCCTGTGACCATTTATTTGGTTAACGGGTTTCAGCTTAAGGGACTTATCAAAGGTTTCGATAACTTCACTGTGGTTATTGAGTTTGAAGGTAGACAACAGATGGTCTATAAACATGCAATTTCGACAGTCATGCCGATTCGTCCGATTAACTTTATGGCTGCAAGTGCAGCAGAAACAACCACGAATTCTTAAGCCTAACACTAAATAATTAGGGTAAGCTCGAAGTGAACTCGTTCAACTAAAGTTGAACATCGAGTCTTCGGTGACGTAAGTCATCCTACGCGCGAAGTAT
>LOEW01000182.1 GCA_001516045.1 Desulfosporosinus sp. BRH_c37 | reverse complement strand
CTATAACTGCTTGTAAGCGCACGGTTTCAGGTTCTCTTTCACTCCTCTTCCGAGGTGCTTTTCACCTTTCCCTCACGGTACTGGTTCGCTATCGGTCGCTAAGAAGTATTTGGTAATGGAATACCGGTTATCAGTATTGATCAACGCCAGGCAGTAGAACAGTTCGATGGGATATTCTACTATTATCTTGGCAAGATCACTGTTTTCAAAGATTTGGGAATGGAACTTTTCACGAATTACTTTTTCGAGATTGATATTATCTTCTTGATAGCCAAGGAAATGAAAGAAGGAGAAAAACTCCTTTTGGTCTCTCAATAGCTGATAATAGATTTGTCTTAAACCGGCATCTGCCTGCTGAAAGGCTGCAATCTCATCAAAGAAAAGGTCTTTTGCTTTGATGGAATCATTCAGCGGATTGTTGGTGTCTTCTGTTTGCAGCTTATCGTCCTTGAGCAGCTTATGATAAGCTTTGGCTGGGAAAAGAAGCGGAGAAAGAAACAACGTATCAATTATATTTGTATCATCAATGCCATCATAAATATCTACAATTCTTCATTTTCCCATTATATCCTGCCCATAACTGTTTCTTTCTACATCAAAGTACAACAATAGTTTCCCGAGTGATTACCTATATCGTTATGCAATGTCTTGAAGACCTAAGTAAAACAGAGTAATTTGACTTACGAGACAATTGCAACTAAATTATAATCCCGACTGACAAATAAGCCAGTCGGGATTATTGATTGTCTAGGCGTGTACTTTTCCATTGTTGGCAGACCCCGATAGCGAGGCGTATGCCTAGCTCGAACAGGGCAAAGCTTAGGGTATGCGCGTATTGCCGCGTGTCCACGGATAATGAAGAGCAGTTATCGAGTTACGAGGCGCAGGTGACTCACTACACAGACTATATAAAGCGTAATCAAGATTGGGCCTTCAGTGGAATTTTTGCCGACGAAGGTATCAGCGGCACAAACACTAAAAAAAGGGTTAAGTTCAACCGTATGATCGAGGATTGTATGGCTGGCAAGATCGACATGGTGATTACCAAATCCATCAGTCGATTCGCCCGGAATACGCTCGATACTTTGCAATATGTAAGACAGTTGAAGGGGGAAAAAGGAATAGCTATATTTTTTAAAAGTTTAGAAAATAATTTGATCTAATTACCTATAGAGGGATTTTATACTTTTTTGTCTAATATATACTGAGAATATGCGACATTGGTTCGTGAATACTGCCCATCTAGGAGTTTCGACGAACTGGTGTCGAGAATACCGTTATATGAAACACCAATGTCGGGGTGTGGCGGAATGAAACAATTCTGGACTTATTTAGAACTAGGTATTTATGCTTTATAATTATTTTCTTTTTGGCGATAGGAGGTTGTGCAAGAAACTAAAATAACAAAACATGATATGATTACTATTATAGTAATTCTGATGGTAATATATATTGAACAAAGGATTATTTGTATGTTAGGTTTTACTAAAACATAAAATTAAATCAATTAATTAAAATTTTTATCTAATAGAGTTATTCTATATTCTTTTTTACAAGGAGGGTATTTTAAATGACAAAAATGAAATTTTGTATGTCGACAGCTCTTGCACTTACATTATCTTTAACTCTTGGTTCAACAGTTTTTGCAGATTTCCACGTGCCCTGTCACGTCTAAAAGAATATAAATTTCTATATAGAGTTGGGTTAATCTCTTACGATTCTTACCAAGAACATAATAATATTTTTCTTTGTTTGTTAATTATTTAACATTTTTCTTTTTTGCCCCATGTTAAGATCACATAAGACGAGTTAAGTTGTTAGATCCAATGACTTGAGGTATAACACAGCTCAGAAAAGAGGTGAAATTAATATGGAGATACGCATAGTTGCCTGCGGAATCTTCCAACTAGAGCTTGAGCGAGTTCTAGAGGAAATAAGAACTGAATGGGCTTCTGATGCTGAATTTAAAGTTGTCTATACAGAACCAGCTTTGCATGTAGACTATGATAAACTGAAAGATGGCATCACCGAGACTCTAAATAATAATGCGACCGAAGAAAAGGTGGTCCTCTTTTTCGGCTCTATGTGCCATCCTGAGATGAGCGAGTTCACAGAAAAATATCATGTTATCCGTTTGCAACCTAGGAATTGTATTGAATTGATTTTAGGTAAGGAGAGACAGGAGGAGCTAGAAAAATCGGTTAAGATATTTTACATTACTCAAGGTTGGTTGCAGAACTGGCGAGAAATTTTCAGTCAGGGACAAGGCTGGGACGAAATTGACGCTAGGCAGAATTTTGGTTTCTACGATAAAATATTGCTCCTAGACACCGGTGTTTCCGAGTTCAATGATGAGGATATCTTGGATTTTTTCGAATATACACAGGTGCCAATCGAAATTGAGAGTATTGATCTGGCAGTTTTCAAAAAGAGTGTGGTTGAAGCGATAGAGAAAGCATTAGCAAAGAAAGCCCCTACTTACATTGGTTAAGTTACTGATATACTCAACAAAAAATTTTAAGGAGTGAATTTATATGGTTATAACTCAAGAAATTAAAGATGTAATATCAAAGGCTCCGTTTATTCCCATTACTACTGCTTCTGTCCATGGAGAACCGCACATGATCGTAGTAGGAAAAGTCGCAGAAATAAGAGAAGCTGACATACTAGGGTTTGGTATCTACAAGATGGAGGTCACTCAACAGAACATCAAAGATAACGGAATGATGCAGGTTGTAATAGCAACGATGGAAGGTGGCCCCAAAGGCTTCAGGCTTACAGGCAAAGCATGCATAGAAGAGAAACTGGTTTTATTTAAGGCAGAAAAGGTAGAGGTGCTTCTGTAGAATCTTCTGAAATGCGCAATAATCCCGCTTATGACAGGCGGGATTATTGTGCATTTCAGGTTTTTAGTAGTGTTGGACATTTTTCTGATACACTCTATTTATTGCAACCGTTATACATGAGGAGGAAAAGTATGAAGCATTGCATCATCTGTCTGCAGCAATTGGACCTATTTCAGGGACTAGAACAAGATCAACTTACTAACTTGTGTCAATGTACGAAAAGAAAGAAATTGTCCAGAGGACACTACCTTTTTCGTCAAGGAGAGGCAACAAGTACCATATACCTTATAAAATCGGGTAAGCTGAAACTTGTACAAACTACCGAGGATGGGCATGAAACAATTCTGGATGTATGCGGCCCCGGTGAAGTCCTAGGTGAATTGTCCTTATATCAGGAACAAAATGAGCACTCAAGCGCCATAGCCATGGAAGAGGTTTGCATATGCTGTTTCAGTAAACTCCAATTTGAAGCGTTAGTCAAACAAGATCCTTCGTTTGCCATGAGGATTATTTGCTACTTAGGGCAAAAACGTTATGAAGCCATGTTGAAATTAGGAAAAGAAGCTGGACTACCTGTGAAAGAGAGATTGTTGCAACTTTTTTATCGTTTAGCAGAACAATATGGACAAAAAACGCCAACCTCGACGTTGATAGATCTAAAAATTACCCAGCAGGAATTAGCTGATATGATTGGCTCTTCGCGTGTTATGGTCATTCAGGCACTTAAAGAGTTTAAAGCGGCTAATATAATTGACCGGGAAAAAAGATATTTCGTCTTAAAAAACGACCCTTGCATCAGTATTCATACGTTCGAATAATGTAACTACTTATTGTTCTCGTGATTCGATGCGTGCTTTACTCGCCTTGGGTCTGACATTCCATGATTAGTTATTTGTTGTTAAAATCCGATTTGTTCTGCAAATAGTTAATATCGTTTCTTCTTTACAAATGCGTCGAAATGCTTCTCTTTCCAATATACAGTCATACAGTCACTAGACGATGGTCGCCTACGGCCTGCTGAAAGGGGTCTCTGGCGCATACGTATCACTGCAAATCACTTGCTTTATTCTTACGACGCTTGTATGCCAGATAACGTTGCTGCCCTTCCTCATTTAAGCGGCGCTCTTCTTCATTTACAAGCTCCAGCGACGGTACCTGTTTTGGTTTTCTATTCTCATCTAAGGATACAAAGGTTAAGTATGCCGTTAACGCTATTTTAGCGGGTTCATCATTAAACACATCTTCAACTGTAACAATGACTAAGACTTCCATTGAACTATTGCCTACAAAGGTCAATTTCCCGTAACAAGTTACTACGTTACCAACACGAATGGGATGAATAAATTCTAATTCGTCAACTCTTGCGGTAACAACGTTTCTGCGTGCATGTCGGTGGGCTACAACTCCACCGGCACTATCAATCAACTTCATAATCTCGCCACCATGAACGTAACCAGTTGCATTGGCATGTTGCGGTAACATTTCATTTGACATAATTACCTGTGAATATTCAACAGTTTTACCTGTCATTCTAATTTCCTCCATAACAACTATATAACAACTAATTTACCACAGTTAACCCATATACCAGAGGTAGGTAATTGCACCCCATTTGATTTACCCGGCAATTAAGACTTTTATACATTCCCCACCTCACCAAAGACACCCAATCCGCCAACTTTCTTCAAAGCCGCCGGGTGTGTCCAAAACCACTTTCTTGGGAGCGCTTAGAACGGTGGGTAAATCTACTACGCACATGTACAACTCCTATAAATTTAAGCCTAATATTTAAAGGTGATCGTTGCTTTAAGAAATCTATCAAGTTCTTTATTGCGTTTAAAAAGATCTTGACTTTCAAAGGATACAATGTGCAGAGACTCCCACATGAATACCCAACCACCGATCAGAAGTCCCTCCAAAAACACTTCAGACCAGACTCTGATGGGTACTGATTCTACCAGAATGGTATGAGAGAAAATTAAGACCAAGGCAACTAATAGAAGAACAAATGCATATCTGAAATTTCTCTTCGTTTTCTTTTTTTCCATCCTGCCGAAGAATTCATAATAGTTATGATAGCTTTCAATGATCATCTTTTCTCTGCTTTTATCTCTGCTCTTATTCTTAACGTAGAACTGAATATCAAGCTTTTTGTTTAAAGAAATGTCCTCAGAACATATATCAAGGAATGCCGCCAATTCCGGATGCATGTCTCTCTTCCTGAAAATCGCATTATCCCATTGATGGAAAAAATGCATATAATCATCCAATACAATCTCTATAATAATATTTCCATTCGCAACATTTTCGCGGTATAGATTTTCGTACATTTCACCCTCCTACTTTTGTTATTTTCTATATTGATTCAATTTAACACATCTGCTTTTTCAACAACCCTGAAAGCAATTTCTTGACGTGAAGATTCAGAACCAATATCGCTTTTGTTTAAAGTATCTATGACTTTTTCTGAATTTATTCATAGAAATCTTTCAGTTTAAGAAACCACAGAGAACGCTTTACAGATTGCATAAATGTGATATCATATTAGTATCGATATGAATTCAAGGAGGAATTAAAATGATTGAAAAAAAAGCATGGGCTGTGAATGGTTATCTTGCTCTGATTCTTATGCTTGCCCTTCTGATCGGTGGAATTGCCTTAGTTGTCCAGGAAAATTTGGTGGTCGGTATCTCTCTAATTATTCTGTCCCTCTTCCTGGCAACTGGAATTATTGTCGTTCAACCTAATAAGTCCTATACCCTGGTCTTTTTTGGAAGTTATCTCGGTACGCTCCGCGAACCTGGCTTATGGTTAAGTGTTCCATTAGCTATGCGCAAAGGAGTTTCTTTACGGGTTCGAAATTTTAACAGCAAAACTCTCAAAGTCAATGACATTGACGGTAATCCAGTTGAAATTGCTGCAGTCGTCGTCTTTCGAGTCGTTGATACCGCCAAGGCAACTCTTGATGTTGAGAAATATGAAGGATTCGTAGAAATTCAAAGTGAAACTGCCTTGCGCCACGTAGCAACGCGTTACGCATATGATAATTTTGAAGGTAAAGGTTTTTCTTTAAGGGGTAATCCTGAAGAAGTATCCGCTGAATTAATGAACGAACTCCAACAACGACTTAAACTTGCAGGAGTGGAAGTGACCGAAGCTCGTCTTACTCATTTAGCCTATGCGACTGAAATTGCAGGTGCAATGCTCCAACGACAGCAAGCTACTGCCATCCTCTCTGCGCGCCAAATTATTGTCGAAGGCGCCGTCGGTATGGTTCAGATGGCTATTGAACGAATCGAAAATGATGGTGTTGTAAAGCTTGATGAAGAGCGCAAAGCCGCTATGATTAATAACCTGCTCGTTTCCATCGTTTCTGAACGTTCAAGCCAACCTGTCATAAATACTGGAACTATGTATTAAGTAAAAATTTGCTGCACTAAGCGATTTGTACAAAATTTGCAACTTGATATTGGATGTGGATAACAATGGCAACAAAGAAACAATTCCCCTTACGCCTTGATCCTAAACTTTATGTAGCTTTAGAACGCTGGGCAGCCGATGAATTTCGAAGTGCCAATGCACATATTGAATTTTTGCTCCGGGACGCAGTCCGACGGGCAGGACGTTTACAAGAGCATAGTAGCACTGAAGATTCGCAGACGTCAGAAGAGGTATAAGCAAAGAGAAACTGGAGCGCCTATCAACGACTGCTTTAAAACTTCCATCAATGTTGTGTGACGCACAAAACAACTCTCGCGTTTTCTCTCGTTTCTATCCCACTGTCCATTTAGACCGCTACTTTAATCGCTTCGCATTATCGTAAGAAAGACAGTCAACCAAAAATATGCCCTGCCGTCCATTATCCATATAATAATAAAGCACTCAAGGAGAGTTAGTAATGATCAGGCCAATATCAAACCCCTAATGACAAGCCATAAAGATGATGTTACAATTGAAATATGGAAGTAAAATAATGGGAGCTAATTATAGAGGTGAGCTTCTCTCAATGCTACCATAGGATTCCAAGAAGATTTATACTCTGCAAATGAGATGCGAAAATATAGCTAACGGAGGTTCACGATGATGGAAAAAAGTTTTAAAGTGGTTCTTGAGTGGGACGATGAAACAAAAGTTTATGTTGTGACGGTACCAGGACTTCCGGGATGCGTTACCCAAGGCAATAATCGGAAAGAAGCCCTTGAACGGATACAGGAAGCGATAGAAGGTCATATTGAAGCTTTAAATCTAATCGGCATGCCGGTCCCTAAAGGGAATGTAGAGTTCGATGAGGTGCGGGTGCATGTATCGTGAGTAGGCTCCCGAGAATCACTGGCAAAGTACTAGTCGCTGCCTTAGAAAAACTGGGGTTTATAGTTATTAGGGTAAATGGTAGCCACCATCATCTACATAAACTCGGTAGTAATTTAGTAACTGTGCCCGTTCACTCGGGAGAGATACTTAGCCCTATGGTCATTAAAAGTGTTTTAAAGCAAGCCGATCTTGAAGTAGATGAACTAATTGAGTTGTTATAGAGTAAAGGTAGCGCAATGAAAAATTAACTATGAATATGATATTATCAAGTACTCTTTGCATGACGACGGTATATTTGGCTTCCTACTCAAGGGTAAATGTAAGAAATGTGATCTGAACGTAGCGAGGCTTGTTGAGGATGAATATGAGCAGAAAGCTTAAGCTTGTATTTTAATATGACTCAACTCGAAATGTCTATCATTTTACGACAAGGAAAAGCAAAGATTTAACTGTCGAATCCTGGAAGGGTCAGACCACGATAGCGAGGCGTATGCCGAGCACGAACAGGGTATGTAAATAATTTTGAGTAAATGGAAATTTTGCTTGAAGAAAAAATTGGTTAAACTATCGGTGGTTCTTACCAATAAACTGAAGATGAATCAAAAACTCCCCGACAAGTTCTTCAATCTTGTTCGGGGAGAAATATATATTCAGATAATATTTTGCAATATGTTTTGACAGTAATAGTCATGTGTTTGAATTTCCTGTGATGGTGGCATGGTGTCTACCTTCGTTCAGTTTCTCCTCAATCAAAATACATAGTTCATTATACAATTTCCAGTCTTCAATATTTACCAGGTTTTTTCGCAGATAATCTAAAAATTTAATCGCAATGTTTTCCTTTGACCGAATATCAACTGAGATTATTAATTCATTTATTAACACTTGGATAGACTTAAGATCTGCTTGGTCTAATATATGCATATTTCTACTCCTTTTTATATGATATACTATTATATCAGACTTTTTGTCAATATTTAAAAAACAGACTTTTCGTCAATATTTAAAATTGAGTAAATGTTCAGTAAACCCTTCAAAGATTCTTCGAAAGTCGGCAAATCCCTCCACGAATTCCGAATCGAATTGATGAAAGTGAAAATGGAGTTCTTTCACTCTTGCAATTGTGTCTGCTTACCATTGGGAGCGCATAGAACGGGTGGGTAAATCTACAGATTCCCAAAACCGAAGAGACTTCAAACAGGCGGACTTAGCCATTCTAATTCAATAAAACGACTGCTAAATCTAGATCAGAGGGTTCTGTTTTTCTGGTTACGAAGCTGCCATCGATTAGGAATAGTTTTAATTTCTTCAACTTTATTTTGAAGTTCCGTCTTAGAATACCTGTCAATCTTTTGATACTAGCTATACCTCTTTCATATAAGCTTGTTGGAGTAAGTCCAATGCCTAATTATCTGCCAGCAATTTTGCAAATTATGTCGAACCTTTGTGAATATTAAAGACCCGCTAAAGAGAAACAGATCACTGAAAGGTAAAAGGTTGTAGTGCCAGAATTAAAATGAAGAATTGAGATACCACCGGGGTTTGAGCTATGTTTAGCGTGAATTTAGGCTAAAAAAAACCATGCAGACGTTAGCCTCTGCATGGTTTTAAAGAATTCGTAACTGTCAAAAACTTAGCACATATCAATAAACATTAGGAATTGAGATGATCACCTTACTGTACACTGCTTCTTTGCTTCACATTTTCAAAGATTTTTAATTTGCCAGTCTATAGGAGTCTTCCCAATGGAACTCAAAAAATGATTTGTTTTAGAAAAGGGTCTACTCCCAAAAAAGCCCCGAAAGGCAGATAGTGGGCTCGGATGTGGTGATTTAATGATATAGTGATTCGAATTAGAGATCAGGTTCGCTTTTGAAAGAGCGTTGCTTCCCCAAAGAATAAACACAATGGGATCCTGCCGCTCGTTTAACAGCGTAATCACCTTATCTGTGAATGTTTCCCAGCCTTTGTTCCTATGGGAGTTTGCCTGACCAGCGACCACTGTTAGGGCAGTATTTAATAAAAGGACACCTTGATCAGCCCATTTCTTTAAAAAGCCGTTATTGGGAAGATAGCAGTTTAAATCGCTATGAAGTTCCTTGAAAATATTGACTAAGGACGGTGGTGGAGCTATTCCTGGTTTGACTGAAAAACTAAGGCCATGTGCCTGATTCGGTCCATGATAGGGGTCTTGTCCTAAAATGGCAACCTTAATATCTTTATAAGCGGTATAATGAAGGGCATTAAATATATCATGCATATCCGGGTAAATTGTCTTGGTCCTGTATTCTGTTATCAAAAACTGTCTTAATTCTTGATAATAAGCTTGATTGAACTCATCATTTAATAGTCCTTGCCAGTCATTGTTGAAAGAAATCATCAATATCACCCATATGAATTATATCATAATTATGTAGTGGAGCTAGCCCCCTGCCCTAATTCCTTCAATAGGTTTCTCTTTCTCGGCTTAAGTTAATAACTTAATAATACCCGGAGTCACTTCTTCAAGGTTATCCCATTCCGGCCATTGTACTGGTTGATTAGAACAACATAGTGCAGGAACCAGATTTGTGGTATGCCCTTTGACTGAAAAATCTTCGATATTGCCATGGTCACTGGTCAGTATCCAGGCCACATCTTCTTCCTCAACAACTGATTCTTTAAGTACCACCTCCCTCCACGAATACAACCAAATTGATGAAAGTGAAAATGGAGTTCTTCCACTCTTGCAATTGTGTCTACTTACCATTGGGAGCGCTTAGAACGGGTAGGTAAATCTACAGATTCGCAAAGGCGTAGTGACTTCAAACAGGCGGCCTAAATGTCAAAGTGAAGCCCACTTAAACGGGAAGGTTCCAGAAAAATTCTCTCTCTTGGACCTCGCCCGAATTTGGGATAACCGAACGGTGTCTATGGTTATCACCTGAGTTCTTGGAAAATCTATATGGGGAAAGTTTCAGCATGCCTATAAATTAAAAACTGGCAAAACCCTAAGCAGGGAAGAGGCGACATCCTATTACCAATACCATTAGTACCCTTCCTAAGGGTAAGATGTATAGTTCGCTCGATTTTCGGATATAGTTTTTTATCAAAGACAACTAAAAATACTATTTAGGAAGTGCGTACTTTTGACACTAGAACGTTTCATTTTGATTTCAGTCTCTGCAATTTCGATAGCATCAATTTTTTATATACCTAAGGAAAAGTATAGATTGGCGTTACTAAGTTTTTTAATGTTTCAAGCTTTTACGTGGCCCGCTATTATCCTCCTTGTTCAACTTGGTAAAATTGAGTTTCCCGTGAGAGAGTTTCCACGAGCAACACAAGTTGGTTTTACCACTAACTACTTATTTTACCCCATGATCTTTGCTTGGTTCGTTCTCATGTTCCCAAGAAAAGCATCCTTGGTCAAAAAAATTTTACATTATTTTATTTTCGTCTCATTTTCAGTATGGTTTATTAATTTTACAGCAATTTATACGGCATTAGAAAACCCTCTAGTTGGGACTCTATTTTCTCAAACAGCTCGTTCCTACATAAGTTTTTTTATTTATTTTTATATTTCTCATGTTTTTGTTTTATGGTTTTCTAAAAAATCAAATTTATCGCTTGGAGGATGATCGTTATCTATTTCTTTGAGAATATTCTTATGACAAGTGCAACCATTGGTTGCTTCATTACTATTTTTTTTATTCCACGTAAAAAGTTGGATAAAGCTGCGTTGATTTTTTTGACAACACAGTTTCTTACATGGATTTTAGGCTTAATTGCTGTACAATATGGCTGGCTTGAGTACCCCGTGCGTGAATTCTCTAGGGCCAACGCTACAAGCTTTGTCTTTGAATTCCTTATGCTTCCGATTATTGCAATATTTTTTATCCTTAATTATCCAAATCATAAAAAATTTATAGTCAGAATACTTTATTTTGCTGCCATTATTTCTGCATTTACATTAATTGAGTTTTTCATAGAAAGATATACCATGATCATTAAATATCATGCATGGAAATGGTATTGGACTTGGATTAGCATGTCCTTAGTAATCTATATAGTAATGATAATCTATAAATGGTTCTATAAACAGAAAAGAGTTCTTTCTTTATAGAAAATCAGAACAGCTTCATGATGGTCTGAACGGGGTTATTCAGATAATAAGTAGTTAAAAACTGCAATCAAACAATAGCATCCCAGCAAATCCAAAGATGTAACCGTAAAAAATAATCCCTTGTGGATAAAAATATAACCTGCTCTATATGCAAAATATTGAGCAATATATAAACAAGATAACGCCAACGTTTTTACTATCCAGTTCAATCTTGATTTATATAAAATTATTAGATAGTTAAGTACAATAAATTGGTATATAAAACCAGATGATGTATTATTTCTATTTATGTCAGTGAAAAATATATTACTCCTTAAGAGTTGTATACCTAATAATCGTTGACCTAAAAATATAGAAAAAGTGCTGAATGAGGCGACACAGAAATAAAGTGACAGGTAATTAATAAAGTAGTTAGTGGACTTCTTTGCTATTATATACCACTTTCGAGCTAAGAATGAAAAAAGAATGAAACCAAAAATAGTGTAAATAGATTTATACCAAAAATGCTCATATATACCTAATTTAACAAAAATAATATCTATTATAAAGTATATTATTGCAAATATGCCATACCATACGTATGAAAGATCAAAAGTTGCAAGTAATAATGATGTTGAGGAAATGGATATTTGAGAAAAGTAGTTACCAAAGATTATATCTAGATAGGAATCTCTAAATAGCTTTGGATAATAACTATAAGCATTTAAACCTAGAACTAAAATTGCTTCAAAAACGAACGATAAACCAATTATAGAAAAAAGAAATGCTATACAAAATTTTTTATTGTTAGTTTTATGAAATATTATAACATTAGTAATAATGCTTGTAACAAATAATAGGAAGAACCAAATCGTATTAGTCCAAAAAGTTGAACTCATATGAGCCTCCTTGACCGATGGAAGATAAGTACAAATTAACTAAATACATTGTGGAATACACCTTCCTGCAAACAGTTACATTTACTTATTTCATTATGGTAAATGGTAAATGAAAATAATTAATCATCAGAAAGGCAAAAGCAATTGATATAGGCCATACCAAGAGCGGTTTTTTATAGTGTAGCAAAAGGAGTGGAAACATTATACAATTAAAACCAAAAGACCACCAGATATTCCATCCATTATGGTAAGAAAAGGCCCCCATTCTAAATGACAGCCATTCAATTGCAGAGTATATTGACGAACTGAAGAGGAATAAAAAGGGGATATATGCTATCCTCTTGGCCTTAATAACCTTTGAGTAGAGTTCAAAATAGATAAGACATGTACATGGAAAAACTACAATAGCAGTCAAAAATTCTGCAAAATCACCACTAATAATTCTCGACTCATATTCCCAAAGAGGTTTGTTACTAGATAAGATAATATATGTTAGGTCGCCAAGTATCATATATAGAATCGTGGAGTAATATAGCTTCCAATTTCGCCAATCTCCCCATTTCCATGCAATAAGTATCGATAGAAGTGAAAGAATTATATGAAAATCAAACATTTTTAACTCCTAACCGAAATACTTACTGTATCTTGCATTTTGCCATTTCTTGTTACTTTCATGTTCATACCTCCTAACATACTTAATTTCTCCAAATCAAGTGATATTAAACAAGGAATAGTTACAACACATTTCCTCTACCTTCATCCCACTGTTCAATTTGAAAACAAAATGCGCTGGTGTGAGAATTTTTATCTTCTCATAAGGAAACCTGCTGAGAACTTTCCTCTGCAGGCAAAAACAGAATCTAGAATACAATAATGGTGGAATGGAAGCACACCTACCGAATAATATGATAGTAAATTGGTGATTTTCGCCAAAAAGCTCTCCGATAAAAAGTTTTTCAATTTCTAATGCTTCTTCTTGATTTGAATTGTTAAGATCAGAAAATGAAGAAAGTCGATTCTCAAAATCAATAAAATCCACATACATACGTTTTAGATCAATCTTGTAACTTTATTCAGCGGATATAATCGCCAATTTCATTCCATGGGGCTCTAAAGCCTTCCTCAATTTATAAACTGTGGTATTAAGGTAGGTTTCTGCATTTTGTGGGGGCATGCCCCTGATCATCAACTATTACTATTCCTTCCCTGATACTATCCATAATCTTGTCCCGCGCCACAGGTACTATGGAAAAGAGCTGGTGTCTGAAGATGCTCCAAAAGATGATGACCCCGGTTAATGTCATTGTCACAGACAAAAACGAGCGCTACTTTCTTAAATTAGATCATCCATGCGGGAACATACCAGTTCTTTGCATCGATGGGAAGCAGATCATTTGCCATGCAGACGACCGCGCCGTTCCCGATTTTGATTTTTGTCTGAGAAAGTTCACCAAACTTGTCTGGCTCTGTAACGGGTTCCAACACACCAAAATGCTTAATGGCTTCCTTGCCAGGGGAAGCTGATTTTTTAATTTCGATGGGATAAAGCGCTCCGTTCTCGTAGATTATCAGATCAATTTCCTTCTTATCCTTGTCACGGTAATAATATATGGGCGGTTCCTTCCCTGCGTTCAGGTAACTCTTGTAAATCTCCGAAAAAACATAACTCTCGAAGAATGCCCCGGACATAGCCCCTCTTTCCAGAGATTCGGGATTACCCCATTTCAAGAGATGGGCACATATTAACTTTCACAATTTTCGGGATTTAATTCAAAATACTCTACCATTTCTATTAAAGCCATAATTCTTTCTGAAGTCCAAGGATATGGTTTTCCACATTCATGACAATACGATGGCTGTTTATTTTCGCCCCTATCAGAAACGCCATCATAATGAATTTCTCTTCTTATTATTGCACTACATTCCATACATTTAAACACAAATACTTGCTCCTTTCATTACATACATAGACACTTTCTGTAGCCCATATCAGAATCACGCCCAACAAATTGTGTCGATAACGGTTGAATATTTCCACAACCTCTTCATATGTCTTTGCCAATAGGATTTTGGGTTTTGCCTGCTTCCTTGACAGGCGGTGGAGATTGTTTATCTTATATCTCCTTAAATATCCTATTTACGATTCAAATTTACGCAAATATTATGCCAACTAAACAAACACTGAAAAAAGCGTAATTCTATAAGGTTCTGAGGGTGTTTCACAAATACTTAAATATTTTGTTCATGCGCACAAACATCATATAAATCGCAAAAATGTTTTTATAGCAGTAGCAATAAACTCCTAAGCAGCCCTTTTTTGCGAATAATATATACACGATTTATTAAATGCCAAAACGCATTCTAAATATGCTTCAATGCAGCTTTCCTCCCCCAGGTGTTGAAAAATGATGAAAAATTACTACTCGGCGGAACTGCTCGTGAGCCGTCATTTATTGTCGTTCCTCGTAGGTTCCAGGACCCTTTGCGAAACGACAAGTTTCGTCGGGCTGTGCCCTAGTTTTGGTATTGGAGTCAATCAGAATCACAATCTTTCCTAGGGTACGAGCAATAGAAAGGAGTTTCCCCTTTATATTCGCATCTTTAATAATCATCGCTATTTTAGGCAACCACCTTTCTCACAAAATACGGAATTAAAGCATATATTCTCTTGCATTATATGGAATATAATTCCCCGTGTCAACAGAAACATATGCTGCAATTCCGTATAAAGAGCCGATGTATTGTCTATAATCATATACAAGGTGGTGATTTGGAATGTATGTGGATTTATTTTACGAAAGATTAACCACGCTCCGCACACAAAAAAGAGTTTCTGCAAGGGATATGAGCCTGTCTTTGGGTCAAAGTGAAAGTTATATCAATAAAATTGAGAACAAAAAGTCGCTGCCATCCATGACAGGATTTTTTTATATCTGCGAATACCTAAATGTCCCTCCTAAGGATTTCTTTAATGACGAAGTAAGCTTTCCGACAAAATTAAATGACTTAATTAATGAGTCAAAGAAGCTGAACGATAGCCAATTAGAACATCTTCTGGCTATCATTAAGGACTTAAAGACAACCTAAGAAAAGCAGGCAAAAGAAAAGGACTGACGTGTTGCAAGCACGCCAGCCCAGCCGATTGTCTAACCGAAGGGTTATTTCCTTTGGTGATCAGAGTAAAGAAATTTAGTGATCCCCCATCTTTCAGATGCTCAATGATTTTCTAAGTAATATATCTTCATCTTCCCCATTCGGATCAATACATCTGACGGGCTCATTAGATTCCAGGGGCAAGTTGTCATGGTCAACTCCAACAACATTTTCTAAAAAACCCGGCAGTTCATCACGTTCTGGAATATCCTTGATGATTTCTTCCACGGCTTTACTGAATCCCAAGGAACGCTTCCGCATATATATCATCGGATTACGAATGATCCATGGATACTCCGCTTGGATCGGTTTATCTCCTGCTTGAAGAACTTGTCCATAGGGAGAGAGTTGGGCGACGAGCCGTTTTAAAAACTCTTCCGTTTCTTATCCGCCTAAAGGATGAAACGGTTTTTGTTCTAATTCTTCATTAAGGCTGTTCATCACCGTCCCTGTCACTTCCGGAACGGATCGAAAGATACTCGTATAGAGCTCTACGGGTTGCTCAGACTCTATCAAGCAACAGTAGAAGTGTCGATAAAGTCACCTCACGGTATTACCTAAGTATTTTCACATAACAAGTACGCGTCCGGGGACTATCAAATTCAAAAAATAAATGCCCGCCAGCGACCTAAGAGCAATCTCCCGTTTTAAATTATATTTAGGATGCCCCTACCGTGCTAGCTTTCAAGTGAGCAGCAGAATTTCCCTCAAAATAGCGGTCTCCAGCCATATCCAATGGGTAAATCTTATTAAGCCTACTCAGAAAATCTACACTACCACGTCAGAGACAGCAATACATCTAAATGCCAAATTCGTCCACCACAACATCAGCGTTCCCTTTAATTATGGGAATTGTGAATGAAAATTTACTTCCTTTGCCGGGTTCGCTTTCTACCCATATTTTTCCGCCGTGATGCTCTACTATCAGCTTGCATATCGACAGTCCAAGACCTGTTCCCTGCGGTTTACTGGTAAGTATGTCTCCTACCTGCCTAAATTTATCAAATACTTTTTCAAAGTCTTCTTCTGCTATCCCAATTCCTGTATCTGTTACACTTACTGTTATTTCGTTTCCTGTTCTCATCGCGGCGCAAACCACTGATCCCTGGATAGTAAACTTAATGGCATTTGAAATCAGATTTATTACGACCTGAATCAGCCTTTCCCTGTCACCCAGTACTTGAGGTAACCCTTCTTCAAAATTCCTTCTCAACTTAAGACCTTTTTGTTCAAAAAGAATATTTGTAGCTAAAATTGCTTTTTCAATTATTTCAATAAGGGAAACAGGATCCATATGCCACTCGAATTTTCCCGCCTCTAATTTTGCTATTTCAATTACATCGCTGATCAGTGATGTTAGCCTATCGCCTTCGGCTACTATTATTTCTATATTATCTTTTACCTGACTGATGGCTTTTTCAACTTTTATGTCGTTGTTTTCTGTGTGAGGAAAAATCACTTCGTTAAGCTTTTTGTTGGTTATCTTGGCAAAGCCGACAATCGATGTGAGCGGTGTCCTTAATTCATGTGATACTGTCGATAATAATTCGGATTTTAACTTATCCAGTTCCTGAAGTTTTCTGTTTGCCTCCAGCAATTTTTGCTCTCTGTCCTTGCGGTGCTCCATTTCTTGTTCAAGCGTATTGCTGTAATCCTGTATAGTATCCGCCATTTCATTAAAACTCCTGCTTAATTCTCCTATTTCATCAAAAGATGAAACAAGACATCGCGCATCCATTTTTTTATTGGCAAAATCTTTTACTGCCTGTGTCAACTTTTGAATAGGATTCAACATATTGTTCATTACAAATAAAATAATTATAATACCTATTATTAAAGATATAAGCAACGAGATAATAAATCCCAGCCAGAGTTTATTTAGGGGCTTGACTATTTCACTCTTGGGCAGGGCAATTCCAAAAGTCCATCCGTTTGCATCGATTTTACTTAACACACCGTCATAATCTTTCAATTCAAAAACATTGTAATTGTTATCACGAATGTGCCTGTCAATCTCTCCTAGTTTCCCGTCTTCAGCAACCTTTATTACTTCTTTGCTGGTGGGTTGAAAATCCTTATTCGGGTGGACAATGAAATTATTGTGATCATCCAACAAAAACGCATAACAGTTTCCACCAATATTTGCATTGATAACCAAATTAGTCAGGTATTCCATATCAATATCCACAGCAAAAACTCCAACAAAACTACCGTTACGTTTGACTGGTTTTGAAATAGTTATTACCATTTTTTTAGTGGCGACATTTTGATACGGAGAAGAAAAATAGAGGTCGCCTTTCCTTACCGCACCAGTATACCATGGTCGATTTGTGCAATCAAAGTCTGACGAAGGGACCCATGTGGCATCTATTAATTTTCCATCGGGATAACCAATATATACAAACATAAAATATGGATATAATTCCTTTTCACTTTGCAAAAAGTTGACAATATCTTGATGATCAGAAATTCCGGATCTTTCAAAACTATCAGACATTCCTTTTATTATTGCAGCCTGCAAATTAAGCCAGCCATTCATTTTTTCAACATTCTTTTGTGCAGCTTCGGTCATCTTTTGAGTAGACTCGCTGTACAGTGCGTTATATGATATTCTATAGCTAACTAATGAAACAATTAGAAGGCAGATAAAACATATAACACATACAGCTAAAACAAATTTGTATTTCAAACTATTTTTCAACATAACTAGCGCCCCCACAACGTAATATACTCTAATTAAAATACCTAATTACTTAAAATCATTTATATCACAGCTTGTGGACTTTAATCTTCAATAATTTCTTCATTCGATTCTTTACGTGAGAGGTTCGGAAATACCCGATTTTCAATACTATACATTCGATCGATCTTCCTTCTTAGCCGATTTTACGCCGTAGAAACATTTCAACTAATGTCCAGAGGGTAGTTCGGAATTACTTTCTCTATATGAAATGACCTATTAAAAATATGATTTCTGAATAGAATGATCATAACTCAAATTTCCACATCTTTCCGCTATTATCCTCCTAAGATAGCAGAAATAATCCAAGAAAAAACGAAAATTGCCCGACCGTTCAATAAAACGATCGAGCTCATTATATCACCCCGCACGCCTGTAACTATAAAAAGATTATACACTTTCTCAAACCAAACCCGCTCATACCAAGGCTTTCGATCAACGCCGATTAGCACTATTAAGCACTCCACGTGCACTGTCCACGGGAACAGATACCTTATAAACCTTAAAGGATGTAACATCCCTGTGCTGCGGTTAACCATCATGACTTTAAACAAGCAGCGTACATTTTACAGTACAATGCTTCTTTCCTTCACATTTTTAAAGATTTTCAATTTGCCAGTCTATTGGGGTTTTCCCAATGGAACTCAAAAAATGATTTGTTTTAGAAAAGGGTCTACTCCCAAAGAAGCCCCGAAAGGCAGATAGTGGGCTCGGATGAGGAGATTTAATGATATAGTGATTTGAATTAGTGATCAGGTTCGCTTTTGAAAGAGCGTTGTTTCCCCATGTCGAATCCTGGAAGACCCCGATAGCGAGGTGTAAGCCGAGCTCGAACATTCTATATCATAAAAACGAGCGCTACTTTCTTAAATTAGATCATCCATGCGGGAACATACCAGTTCTTTGCATCGATGGGAAGCAGATCATTTGCCATGCAGACGACCGCGCCGTTCCCGATTTTGATTTTTGTCTGAGAAAGTTCACCAAACTTGTCTGGCTCTGTAACGGGTTCCAACACACCAAAATGCTTAATGGCTTCCTTGCCAGGGGAAGCTGATTTTTTAATTTCGATGGGATAAAGCGCTCCGTTCTCGTAGATTATCAGATCAATTTCCTTCTTATCCTTGTCACGGTAATAATATATGGGCGGTTCCTTCCCTGCGTTCAGGTAACTCTTGTAAATCTCCGAAAAAACATAACTCTCGAAGAATGCCCCGGACATAGCCCCTCTTTCCAGAGATTCGGGATTACCCCATTTCAAGAGATGGGCACATATTAACTTTCACAATTTTCGGGATTTAATTCAAAATACTCTACCATTTCTATTAAAGCCATAATTCTTTCTGAAGTCCAAGGATATGGTTTTCCACATTCATGACAATACGATGGCTGTTTATTTTCGCCCCTATCAGAAACGCCATCATAATGAATTTCTCTTCTTATTATTGCACTACATTCCATACATTTAAACACAAATACTTGCTCCTTTCATTACATACATAGACACTTTCTGTAGCCCATATCAGAATCACGCCCAACAAATTGTGTCGATAACGGTTGAATATTTCCACAACCTCTTCATATGTCTTTGCCAATAGGATTTTGGGTTTTGCCTGCTTCCTTGACAGGCGGTGGAGATTGTTTATCTTATATCTCCTTAAATATCCTATTTACGATTCAAATTTACGCAAATATTATGCCAACTAAACAAACACTGAAAAAAGCGTAATTCT
>LOEW01000181.1 GCA_001516045.1 Desulfosporosinus sp. BRH_c37 | reverse complement strand
CCCGATGCTTTGGTATTCCGGTGAAACATCCCGGCAACGTTGCGGGAAGCTGAAAAACCTTCATGAATTCTCCCACCGCCGGAATCAAAAATACCAATAATCGGCGCCCGGGCCTTAATTGCCTGGTCATATGCATAACAGATTTTTTCTCCGTGAGTTTCTCCAACGGAACCGCCTAAAACCGTTGCATCCTGCGAAAATACAAAAACCAACCGGCCTTCGATTTTACCATAACCAGTGACTACCCCGTCACCCGGAAATTTCTTTTTCTCCATCCCGAAATTATGACACTGATGCTCTGCAAGCATATTGAATTCAACAAAAGAACCGGGATCAAACAAATAATTAATACGTTCCCGCGCAGTCATGCGGCCCTGATTATGGATTTTATCTCGCGCTTTATCGCCCCCGCCCTCTTCAGCTTGCTTCATCAGAAGCTGCAAACGTTCCGCTTCACTCTCGTGTGTCTTCCCAAACATCCCTTCTACCCCCTCAGCGCCCGTTACAGCGCGAACTCCTGAGCTCAGTCGTGGATTGCCGGTTTATTTCCAAAGTAACCGGGTCAATTACCACTCCATAATCTGTTTGTGCCTTTTCAATCGAGAGGACGCCGTTCTTTACGTCCTTGAACACTATCTCGGCCGACCGCAAATACGGGTCGCCGTATTGGCAAAGATCAACTCCCAGACATCTTTTCTTAATTCAGCCTGCCCATTTCCTCCACGCCATACACAATCGCCTTAATTCTTCTCATTCCCGATATCTCCTCTCATATGCTGTTCAAGGGTCATATTTCGCAGGCAGATAGCTTATTAAATAATTATAAGCTCAAAATAATATATGTACTATGTGTAATATCTATAAAAATACAACTGGTCTTCGTGAAACTTTACAAAGGCCGGTTTTAACCAAACTATTGGTGCCACCTGCCAATTCCCTGATTTCCTCTGCTACCACGCTAAGTGAGGGTTACATAAAAGTTATGGCTTTTTCGTAACCCTCGGTGTTTAGTACGATTTGTTAAATTTGTATAGTAACTAAGGTTACCGAAGAATTCGTTATATTATCGTGGCAACCTTGTCAATATTTTCGGCGGGATGATCACTTGTCAAAAGTTTTTGATTACTTACCAAGGTCTAACCCCCTTATATTTTTGTTGACCATCTAAAGTTAAACGTAAATAAAAGAACTCAGGCAATAATAAAAGCAACTGAGTTCGGTATACAATAAATACGTTTTAATCTATTGTTGTACGCTGCAATAAGGAATGTCAGTAAATGAAATGGTATATCAAGTGTAGATTATGCACAGAACTGATGTCTCGTCTAAAAAGACGTCAGTTCTGTTTTTAAATGTTTTCGTACGTTGTTGTATAAGTCAATTTAGTCCGCAATAACTTCTCTAGCGACAATTATAACGTCACTTTCATTTGCCCACCAATCCGACAAGCGGCCTCAAAAAGGTCTTTATCTGTCAACCCAATCGAAGCTAGGGTTTTATGATAAATGTGGATCAGCTTCTGGAGTAAATCGGTGGCTTGTTTTTCTTCCCGCAACCGTTTCATTTCAACTGTAACTTGATCTACAAGCTGGGGAGTTATGCTGACTCCTGCCGCGGTTAGTTCATTTTCCATCCGGCGCAAGGAGTGTTCAATAACTTGAGTACCGGAGTGTTTTCCGTATACGAAGCTGCTCTTTTGCCCCACCATTTCCGAGGGAATAGATTCGTAAATTCGCCGGTCGAAGAGAACTCCCGCCGTATGGATACCGCTCTCATGGGTAAACACCTGCGGCCCGATGATCGGAGCATGGGCTTGCACAGGGATTCCGGCATATTTCTCCACCAGACGATACAGATCATGCAAAAGTTCGTATTTAAAACCGGGAATATCGATACCGTAAAGTACTTTCAGAGTCACGACCACTTCGTGAAGTGATGCGTTTCCGGCCCGTTCGCCGTATCCTGCCACCGTGGTACACAAGTCGGTGGCTCCGCATTTTAAAGCTGTTATCGTATTGTAGCTGCCCAACCCAAAATCATTATGAAAATGAACAAGTAGCGGTTGTCCAGGTATCGCTTCAACAAAGTGTTTAATATAGTATTCGACCCCCTCCGGAGAAAACGTACCGACAGTATCAGGAAATGACGGTCGGGTACCCCCTGCTGCCAGGCCACGCTTAAATATCTGTGTATAATAATTAAGATCGGCTCGGGATCCGTCCTCCCCTCCAAACTCAATGTACTTTACACCTTTGGACTTGGCATATTGAATAGCATCCTCCAGCATACGGATATTGGCTTCCCGGTACCATTCAACTGGTCGATCCAGCCAGCCTTCATCGGACAGTCCCTCACGGTGTAAAAGAGTTTTTCCGATCTTATATTTAGTGTGAAAATCCGACCCGGTTGTAAAGATAAAGAAAGTAACTTCCTCAGGTGAAATGTTGATCTCATCAAGTACTTCAATGGTAGCATCAATATCATTGTGGTTTGACCGACACATAACCACTATTTCCAAATCTTGACGCAGCTCGCCCCGCCGTTTGGCTTCCATAATCAGACGCAGGGCTTTTTGCTCGGAGGAGGAGACTCCCGGAAAACCGACATCGATGATGTGGACTCCAATATCGCTCAACATTTTGGCAATTTCTAGTTTTTGCTCCGCTGTAAATGCCACCCCAGGCATTTGCTCACCGTCACGCAAAGTATCGTCATAAATGCGAATCTTCTTGGGATCCGGGAATTTGACGTTTTTGGTAAATTCCAATGGACCGTGGATTAATTGTTCGATTGGCTCACGTATCATTTATTACGCCTCCTATTTGTCGAACTCTTACACAGTTCGCTTGCTATGAGAGACTCTTTTACCAACCGTCCTACCCGTTATCGTGGTTCGATATTCGAATCACGCCCACAACAGAAGACATTTCCTACATTGAGCGCTTCCAGTATTTTACACTGGGACTTAACCTACTCCGGCGCGTCTTCTGCAAATTTTTCCATTACGTGACAATCCTTTGCCTATCATCAGATGCAGAGAGAAGATTTGCATCAGCCACTATGACATCACCCGGACGGAACCGTCCGACAAAGGTGGAATCTAAATCTTCAAATACATGCTTAGATAATTCAACAGGATCGGTGAGGTTACAGTATCGACCGGCAATAATTACATCCGTATCAATATTGCGGCCAAACTTCCACACACTTCCTTCAATCATCTGTTACTCCCCCCTCTATTCATAATATTTTATTAAATTAACAATATTCTCACTTTAAGAATTAGATGATGGAGGTTTGATATGCGAAATTCAAACAATTAAAGTTCAACTGGACTAATGATCTTGCCAGCCAAAGCTGTTGCAGCCGCTATAGCCGGGCTGGCTAGGTAAATTTCACTGGTGACATGGCCCATACGACCGACGAAATTATTCTTTTTTTACCAGTTTTTTCTCACTTCCTTTAAAAAAGGGCATACTAAAAAGCAACGGTTAAGATGCTTGACGGGTTCACATGTGGAAAAATCGGTTTCACAACGAAAAACACGAGATGATTCACATATGAATTCTCTCGTGTTTTTGGCTTATTTAGGCTTGACTCATCCCTATTGTTAAGTGCCTTCTTACGTTAGTTTGGACAGAAGGAGAATTAGTTAGCGTTTATTGACCACTCATTGCTATTAGATGGTTCTTTAGCTGGAATAGGAGCCTGACCAGCTTTTTCGGCAGTTGTTGGTAGGGTCGGTTGTAAGTAGTTGTTTGCTGGCAGTGCATCCCATAGAGAATCATCGCCAAGTAATGCGGCGGCCGCCGTTCAACAGAAATGCACAGTTATATCATTTCAGCCTTCACAATATTCATAATGGACTTAATACTTCCAAGACAACTTCCGTCACTACGGGTCAAGTATCGTTTACACATTTCTTCTGAATCAACGTGTTCAATAACAGTATACCCCAAACCTTTTAGATATTTCCTTAACGTTTTGGCTTCAATTCCAAAACGAATAATTTCATCCTTCAGGCCGGCATCTATCAACCCTTGCTCATTATCTATGTTCTGGAAATCAAAGCTCAATATACTGTGTTTTGACGAATTTGATCTTAACGATTGAAGGATAGTCTTTACCGTAACAGGATTGAGATAAAACGTGACACCTTCCCAAATGAATAGCGTCCGAAGTACCGGATCAAATCCATCCTTGCAAAGTACATTCATTAAATCATCCTGTTCAAAATCAAGAGAGACATACCGAATATTTTTGTGATAATAAACTGCATTATTTTGAAGTATTAAACGCTTATGTTCCTGAGTTGCTAAAGCGTCCACCTCATAAATTAATGTATCATTGATCAAATCCTTATATCTGTATGGTCTGCTATCATAGCCTGCCCCTAAAATAACTATTTGGGGAATCCCTTGTTTTAAATAATCAATAAACAGGTCATCATAATAGCCAGTTCTTGCAACCACATATTCATATAGACCTTCCGGAATTGTTTTTTTAATAATATTTCTAAAATCACTATTCTTTAATGGCTCCTTCTTATCATCTGGTAAGAATAATTCTGCTAATTGATCTTTACCTCTAACGCCTTCGTCGTCCTCAAAGCAGGCCAAAGCTCTCAACGAAGCTGTCGCAATAGCTGTTTCGGAAATTTTTCCTTGATTGCTCATCTTTTTCCCCCTTCATATTTATAACTAAATGTTTTTGGTTTCTAATATACCACAGAAAAATTCTATAGTTTCCAACATACGTTTAACCGATTCTTCTATGCTCCCATATCCTTGCTTTGCCATAAAAAATTCCTGAGATACAGCCGTAGCAGTATAGCAATACTGGGTAATAATTTTTTGAACATTCTTGTATTTTATCATTTCCTTTTGATTCATCATATCAATCAAGTTCTGATAATAAGCAGCAGGTTCAATAACAAGATACTTATAGTAAGCTTCAGCAGCTTGTTGATTTCTAAACTTTTCACTCTGAATTATAATGGCAGTATTTTCAAGAATTGCATCTATGTTACGTCCGACAGAAAACATAATATTCTTTAATATTTCCTCAAGACTCATTATTGACATCATCTTTTCAAGTTGTTCGTAAGTTGGTCGTGTATATTGAGCACGCACTGCAAACTCTTTAAGTAATACATCTAAAATATCTTTTTTACATTTAAAATGATTATATAAAGAACTTTCCTTAACACCTACGCCTTTGGCTATCACACGAATTGATACATTATCATATCCTTTGAACGCAAACATTTGCGCAGCAGTTTCCAAAATTTGATTTTTAGTAATAATTCCCTTTTTTCGCTTTGTTATTATTTTTTCTTCTTTTTCCATCTACACACTCTCCTATATTTGTAATATACTAATAAATATTAGTATTGTCAATATTTATGCTAACAATTGTTAGTGTAAATATTTGTGATTTATAAAGTAGAATAATAAAAGAGACGCCTTTACATATTGGCGTCTTTCTATAAATTGATTATTCAAGATTTATTTGTGACATGTCCACACAGGTCAATTGGGTACCCTTGTACTGCTCTCGCACGTCAAGTTCGCCCTGATTTTCCAATATTGAAAATCAGGGCCAATTTTTTGTACCACGCTATTTGTTCCACCGCTTACGCTCTTGCTTCTTTGCGTATCAGAGTGCGTGATGAGGGTACGGCTTCAAGGCTCAGCAGAGATAGATAAGACAAAAAGTCCCGCATTTTCTTGTCATAGTAATTAAATCAGTTTATCTGCTCATTACAAGTGAGATAATTGACTTAATGTATAATTCGGTTTTGTTCTGAATCCCCTTATTCCATGCTGATTCAGAAGTTTTACTTTTGGGTCTATTTGGTAGATTTTTGGGGACATTTTGCAGTGGTTGTCCCCAAAATGTCCTCACGGGCCACTTTCATACTATCGTTTCATAAAGGCAAAAATTTACACTTTCAGGAGTAATATTTATTTGAGGTGCCGCCCATGGATCGAACCAGGGACCTGCCGATTAAGAGTTTGACGACGTATATATTATAGGGATTCACCTGAGCTCATAAATCCTTATGTAGCAAGGCTTACAGGGTTTAAAGAACTCACCGACTAATTCCAACCCCTCTGAATATGACATATCGTCTCATACCGACTAGGATGACACATAGTGAAACATCTCAAAGCGCCTCTGTCTCATCGAATAGTGTTCGATAATTGGTCGAGCTATTAATTAAGCAAGGACACATTAAATTACATGAGTTGTGTATTCACGCAAGAGAACGTAGGAGATGCCCAATTGCATTCTAGATAGTTTTGTTGTGCGTCCACTTCTCTAAACGCTGTTCCTGAATGTACGGCAAAGCCGCTTCATACTGCTTAGCCAAGGCCGTTTACGAAATACCGGGCGATCTTCATGTTGACATAGTATTCCTCCGACCGGGTACCCGCCACAAGCTCAAGCATCTCCGGCCGGAAATCGTCATCGAGATAGAAGCTCATCAGCATTCCGATCCCCGAAGCGCACCGTATAGGTCTGGATTTTACCACTTTTTATGGGTGGCGTACGTTTCAACATTCGTCATATTCGTCTTGACAACAGGCGGCCACTCTTTAAGCCTTTCGACCATATTTTCTGCAAGCAGGCTCGCGTGTTTACTGCATTTTTCCTTCATCGCCGGATCAAGCCTGGCCAGTTGGCCGAGCGCTGTCAGCAGTTCGTAGAATGTATCGGCGATAGTTTTGCAGTACGCGGCGCATCTCTCTTCATACTCCGTGGTAAAGGCTTGGGAAGATGGATTTTTGGGTCCGCTTATTGGGTTGGCGGTTTTTTTGACGGTCAGATATTCTATTTTGATATCCTGAGGATTATTTGGCATGGGCGTGACTTGCGCCTGCTCTTTCTCCTGAGCGGTTTGGTTCCGTTCTTTAAGAGCCTGATCCAGCTCCCGGGTGGTCATATCTTTTACATCATGCTGCAGGATAAATTTCTCCCGCTCATCTTCCGGAATCCCCAGAAGGAGAATGGCCTGGTA
>LOEW01000180.1 GCA_001516045.1 Desulfosporosinus sp. BRH_c37 | reverse complement strand
ATTCTGCTTCGGTGACGATAGTCTCCAGTGGAGAGTATCGCCGAAGCGCACGGCCCTAAACGAATACTTCGCGCGTAGGATGACTTTCGTCACCGAAGACTCGATGTTCAACTTTAGATGAATGAGTTCACTGTAGTGTGAAGGTTACAGTATTTACAATTTGTCGGTATGAATATTCATAGGGGGTGAAGCTTTTGTCGGATATTAACTATTGGGAACCTGGAAACCTGATAGATGCAGTTTCCTTGTTAGCAAATATGGGTGATCAAGTCAGGGCTTTAGCTGGGGGTACTGATCTGTTAGTTAAAATGAAGAAAGGCCCAATAAACTGGAAGGGTATCGTAAATTTAAAAGGTTTGACAGAACTTAAGGGATTCGTTTTCGAGGGTGAAACAATCACCATAGGAGCCTTAACCCAAATAAGCTCTCTTATAGAGAACTCGTTGCTTGGTCTTCACTTCCCTGTATTGGTTGATGCTGCAAGGAGTTTGGGTACTCCTCAAGTGCGTAATCTTGCAACTATTGGCGGTAATTTGTGTAATGCGTCTCCTGCTGCAGATGTAGCTTTAGTTCTTTTAATGTATGAGGCTCGCTTGCTGATTACTGGACCTAGCGGATCACGCAAGGTTCCTGTTCATGAGTTTTATGTTGGCTCTGGTCAAACGGTTTTACAACTAGGAGAAATACTAACGGCGATAGAAATAGATCTTCCACCGCTTAACAGTAAGGGTGTGTTCTATAAACACGGAAAACGCAAAAGTCACGAAATTGCCCTAGTTAATGTGGCGGTGCTCTTGACGCCTCAGCCGGGAACTAAGCAAATTTCCAGAGCTAGGATTGCAGTCGGTGCTGTTGCTTCTACTCAGTTGCGCATCAAGGAAGCGGAGGATAGCTTGAGAGAGGTTATAGCAACCCTTGGCGCATTCGAGAAGGCAGCAGAGCTGACTAAGGAGGCAGTTAACCCGATTGACGACGTTCGGAGCACCGCCAGTTACCGTAAGCAAATGGTAGGTGTTCTAACAAGGAGAGCACTGGTTGAAGCTTGGGGGGGAGAACTATGAAAACACCGATAAGTCTACAAATAAATGGTGAAACGTATCTACTCAATGTTCCGATAAAAAAGACCTTATTAGATGTGCTCAGAGAAGACCTGGCCCTGACAGGTACAAAAAAGGGTTGCGACAGCGGGGAATGTGGAGCTTGTACTGTATTAATGGAGGGTAAGCCAGTCAACTCATGTATGATATTAGCAGTCGATGCAGTGGGAAAGCAAATTTCCACGATTGAAGGCATTGGTGGGATTATGGAATTAGATCCTATTCAGGAAGCACTAGTTGCTCACGGGGCCATACAATGTGGTTATTGCACTCCGGGGGTTGTTATGACAGTTAAGGCATTATTAGATAGCAATCCTCATCCTACAGAAAAGGAAGTACGAGAGGGAATCACCGGAAACCTTTGTCGGTGTACAGGCTATGTTAAGGTCGTGGAAGCGATCATGGATGTAAGTCGTCGATAGGGAAAGGAGGGAAGCAATTATGACTTATTCTGTTGTCGGTCATTCAGTACCTCGCGTAGACGCGAGGGAAAAAGTCAGTGGAAGTGCTTTATACACTGGTGATATGGTGTTGCCTCATATGTTGATCGGTAAAGTGTTGCGTAGTCCTTACGCTCACGCTAAGGTTATCAGGATCGATACCTCAAAGGCCAAGCAATTAGCGGGGGTTAAGGTTGTTCTAACTTATGAGGATACACCGAAGATTTTGTGGAATAGTGCTGGGTTTCCTCCTTCTCCAGGGGCGATTTTAGTTGAGGATCAATATATTCTCACAAATACAGCTCTCTATGTCGGGGATGGAATTGCTGCAGTGGCGGCTGTTGATGAAGATACGGCTACCCAAGCATTAGAACTTATTGAAGTAGAATATGAGGTGTTGCCGGCTGTTGTAACTATGGAACAGGCCTTGGCGGAAGGTGCGCCACGCTTACATGACGCTGAAAATAACACCTATGGTCATACTCCGGTTGTAATTGGAGATGTTGATGCAGGCTTTGCCGAAGCAGATTACGTCTTTGAAGACACTTATCAGGTGCCCAAAGTCAACCAGGTAAGTATGGAACCCTGTGGAGTTTCCTTGGCAGCACCAGACATGGATGGTCGCGTAACCATCTGGACATCGACTCAAATGCCCCATTTAGTTCGGAGAATTACTGCGCACGCCTTAGGGTTAAAGATCGGACAAGTTCGTATCCTAAAGCCACCAGTCGGGGGAGCATTTGGTAGTCGTTTAGGTGTGGTTAACGAACCAATCGCCGCTTTATTAGCCATCAAGGTCGGACAGCCTGTCATGCTTAAGTATACGAGGTCAGAGGCCTTTTTGGCAACGGAATCCAGACATCCCATGACAATGACTCTCAAAACTGGGGTGAAGAAAGATGGCTCATTTACGGCACGCCAGTTTACCTCATTTATTGATGGCGGTGCTTATGCCACGCATACACCATCCTTGGCCGGACCTGTGGCCGGTTGGTTTTTGGCAATGTATAAGTCTCCCAATATAAAAGTTGATAACTATTCTGTGTATACGAACGCTACACAATGCGGTGCCTTTCGTGGTTATGGAAACCCTCAGGTGGTCTTTGCGGTAGAATCGCAGATGGACGATATCGCGGAAAAATTGGGTATAGATCCTCTGCAGCTAAGACTCAAAAATCATCCCTGTACCGGAGATGTTTGGATGTGGAGCGGTTGGGTTATAGAAAGCTGTGGCTTAGAGGAGTCTATAGCAAGTGGTGCCAAAGCAATCGGCTGGACAGAAAATAGAAATAACGGGCGTATTAGTCAAGGGGTTAAAAAGCGTGGAGTTGGAATGGGTTACATGATGCATGTAAGCGGGGCTCGCCCCATGCTCCATGAAACCTCCTCTGCTATCATTAAGATCAATGAAGATGGTAGTGCCAATTTGAATTTCAGTAATTCTGATGTTGGGACGGGTAGTGCAACATCTTTATCCCAGATTGCCGCCGAAGAACTGGGGATTCCCTTTGACGAAGTGATGATAACCAAAACCTCAGATACAGATATCAATGGATTTGACATTGGAAGCCATGCCAGTCGCCAAATTTACTCTGGAGGAAATGTTGTTAAAAAAGCCGCTACTATGGCCAAACAAAAATTGTTGGCAATGGCAGCGGAAATGTTAGAGTTACCTGTTGAGGAACTTGAAGTGAAGCAAGGCAGAGTTTGGGTGCGTAACGATTCCTCCAAATCACTGAGCGTGGCAGAAATATCGCATGCAGCTCACTTTGGTAGTCATGGTCATCAAATTATCGGAGCAGTTAGTGAGGAGCCGCCAGGTAATCCACCGGTTTATGCAGCCCAATTCGCTGAAGTCGAAGTTGATACTGAAACTGGAATTATTGAAGTGATTAGAGTGGTTGCTGCTCACGATGTTGGAACGGCTATTAATCCTTCTTCAGTTGAGGGCCAAATTCAAGGAGCAATTCAGCAGGGAATAGGTTACGCCTTAACGGAGGATTATCGAGTTGATTCGGGAACAGGTAAGCCCCTGAATCCTAACTTTTCAGATTATAAAATTCTGACAACGGTCGACATGCCACAAATAGAAACAATTTTAGTCCAGGCGGCGAGTGAGACTGGACCTTTTGGAGCCAAAAGTGTGGGAGAGTCAGGGTTAGTTGCTACGGCAGCAGCTATTGCCAATGCTGTTTATGATGCCATAGGAATCAGATTCAAAGAGTTACCACTAACCCCGGAAAGAGTATTGGCTGCATTGCAAAACAAAGGTCAATAGGTAGGCGTAATTTCTACCCTAAGCGTGAATTTTATGAGGATACTTACTTCAGGTGGGGTTTATCTCCATCTGAAGTATAGTTTAACTATCTAAGGGCGTCCAGCATCGAGAAAATTGTCGGGGAGAATTTTGTCAAAGCTATGTTAGTAATTTGATTTTGGTACATATATATACCAAAATCAAAATGCTAAGGGGGTTTCGACAACAAAACAGCTGCTTGTAAGGGTTACATTAAAAAACAATGTTGGTAAATTGTTGTACCGGGCTATAGACGGTGTTATCAGAAGAGCGGAGTTTGATCTATCGTTTATTGCGGGAAGGCGAGTGGTATATACCTGTACCAAGTCTAAAAATTAAAATCGAAATATTTTGTATTATCAAACTGTTTAACCGCTTAAATATACCATCGACACTCAAGATCAGGTCTTTTAAAGCCATATCCTGCAGGAAGGGAATGTTGGAAGTAAACTTGCATTTAATTATTTAGGAGTTTGAAACTTATGAGTTAAAAACGGAGGAGGTGTAGAGTTTGCTGCAATTTATTATTCAGGGACGTGGTGGCCAAGGAGCCCAGATGGCTGGGGATATTTTAGCTAACGTGTTCTTTCGGGAAGGCAAATATGTCCAGGCCTACGCCACTTATGGAGGGGCTAGACGGGGGACAGCTGTCAGTTCTTTCATTAGAGTCGATGATCAGCCCATTCGCTTACGCTGCAACATTGAAGATCCAGATGTTATTGTTTGCTTTGATCCCAGTCTACTCAATGATGTTCTCTTAAAAGGCGCGACAGAGGATACTTTGGTCTTAATCAACTCGGCTCAACCACCCGAATATTTTACCGGTTTAGGGAAGTTTCGGGTGGTTACTATTGATGCTATGGCTATAGCCCAAGAGAATAAGCTAGGACGGATAGTTAATACAACCTTGGTGGGGGCAGTTGCAGGTCTGTTAGGCCGACCAACTCTCCAGGTTTTATGTGAAGTTGTCTCAGATATGAGCCCGGTTAAAGTGGATCAAAACGTCAAATCCTGTGAGGATGGGTATAAATTGACAAGAAAGGAGGGTGTTAAATGAAAGAAACATTTAAGGAAGTTCCTTCAATCTGGACGACTGGCTGGACGGATATTTTGAATACAGGGACTTGGCGTAGTGCTATTCCCATTTATCAGAAGCGTTTAGCACCTTGCCACGCTGCTTGTCCGGTTGACGGCGAGATACCTACTTGGATCATGTTAGCAAGGAAGCAACTCTATCAGGAGGCTTGGTCTGCACTTGTGGCCAATAATCCTTTTCCGGCTGTAACTGGGCGAATCTGTCACCATCCCTGTGAGGGTGCCTGTAATCGTGGGGAATACGATGGGGCTGTCGCTATTAATGCCCTTGAACAATATATCGGCGATTTAGCCTTGAGTGAGGGCTGGACCTTACCACAACCGACAGTCGAACTAGACCAGAGAATAGCGGTGATCGGTGGTGGACCAGCAGGGCTATCCTGTGCTTATCAGCTAAGAAGGCTTGGATATCAGGTTACGCTTTTTGAGGCTCGACCTGAACTCGGCGGAGTTTTGTACTTTGGAATTCCTAGATATCGATTGGCAAAGGAAATTTGGGACGGGGAATTACAACGCTTACTTGCCCTGGGTATTGAAGTTAAGCTGAATTATCAGGTTATGGCGACTGAATTAAGCGCTTTGGAAAAGGAATATTCAGCAGTTTTTTTGGCTTTAGGGGCTCAGCGTTCTAAAACACTCCCACAATTTTCAGTACATGATCCCAGAGTTTTAAAAGGTTTAGATTTTCTGGAAAGTGTTAACCTGGAGGTAGCTCCTCAATTAGGGCAAGAAGTGGTGGTTATAGGCGGTGGCAGTGTAGCCTTAGATGTCGCTGGTACAGTCCGGCGTTTAGGTAGTCAGGTTAAGGTTCTAGCCTTGGAGTCGAGAGAATCACTTCCCGCGCAGCCTGATGAGCTTGCTGAAGCTTTGGAAGAAGGAGTCGAGATTGTAGCAGGTGTTATGGTTCAGAACGTAGGCTTAAGTTTTGACAAGCTTAGTTTGGATTGTATTAAAGTAACTTTAGATGAAACTTCTCCAGTCGGAGTACTTAGGCCAATTCCACTTCTTGGCACGGATTTCCGCGTTTCTGCAACTAGCGTTATTTTGGCTGTTGGTCAAGATGCTGAATTGACAGGCTGGGAGAGCGTCATAAATGTCGGACAATCTCTAGTTAGAGTAGATGCAAATTTAGCTACTAATCGACCTGGAGTTTTTGCGGGCGGAGATGTAACTCCTGTGGAGCGTTTTATATCCGTAGCAATTGGGCAAGGGAAAAAGGCGGCATCGAGTATCGATCAATATTTAAACAAAGAATCCTCTAAAGAGTATAGTTGTTCAAAAGAAGAGACAGGTCCAGAGGACATAGTGTCTTATCAGGATATTAATACTTTTTATTTCCCAGAGAAGACTCGGGAACAGAGAGAAATAGTTACTGTTCAACAAAGGCTGCAAAACTTTGCAGAGCTTAAAATAGGTTTCAACTCCCAACAAACTCAGACTCAAGCTGAGCGCTGTTTTAGTTGTGGTAATTGTGTGGAGTGCGACAATTGTTTCTACTTTTGTCCAGACATGGCAGTGGTTAAGGATTCTTCCTTGGCAGAACATTACCACATTTTAGATCAATATTGTAAAGGGTGTGGAAGCTGTGTCCAGGAATGCCCACGAGGAGCGGTTGTATTGAAGGAGGAAACAGGACGATGAACAAAGATAACAACCGCATTCTAGTTAATGGTAACCATGCTGTTGCCTATGGTGTAAAACTGGCTCAACCGAAAGTAGTTCCGATCTATCCCATTACCCCCCAAACCCCAATTGTCGAAAAGATATCGGAGTTTCAAGCCACTGGCAAAATGGTTGTTGAATTAATGACCGCTGAATCAGAACATTCCGCGATGGCGGCCTGTATCACAGCCTCACTGACGGGGGTTAGAGTATTTACGGCTACTGCTTCTCAGGGTTTAATGCTAATGCATGAAATGTTACATTATGCCTCCGGAGCTAGGGCCCCCATTGTCATGTTTAATGTCAACCGCACAATTGGGTCGCCTTGGGGTTTTTGGCCCGATCAAACCGACAGTTTGGCACAACGGGACACTGGTTGGCTGCAATATTATTGTGAACAAGGGCAAGAGTCTTTGGATACAGTCCTGCAAGCCTATCGGGTTGCAGAGCAGGTCATGCTCCCGGTGATGGTTATGCATGAAGCCTTTTATGTTTCACACGCCTTAGATATTGTTGAGATTCCGGCTCAAGAAGTTGTTGATCAATACTTGCCAGCCTTTAATCCACTCCATCGTTTAGATCCGGAGCTAGGGGAATCCTGGGGAAATACTGTTAATCAAGAGATGTTCTACCGTCATCGCCGAGATCTGGATTTGGCTATGCAAAAGGCAATTGATGTGGCTCAAGAAGCTGATGCTGAGTGGCGGGAGCTTACGGGCCGTGGTTATGGAATTATTGAGGAGTATCGTTGCGAAGGTGCTGAATTAGTGATTGCGACCATGGGAAGTATGGTGGGTACGGCCCGAGATGCAGTTGATAAGCTGCGTCAGGAGGGAGTAGCGGTCGGTTTATTAAAGGTTAAATTGTTCAGGCCGTTTCCAAGCGAAGCAGTGCGCCAGGCCTTAATGGGTGTTCCTAAGGTAATGGTTTTGGACCGGAATTTTGCACCTGGTACAGGTGGCTTTCTTCATCAAGAACTTAAAGCGGCTTTATATGGTATGGAGAGTGGACCCCTAATACACGGTTATTTGACGGGTGTAGGCGGGACGAATATTTCTCCGACTAATATCGTATCTCTGGTTCGCGAGGCCATGAGTACGCAACCCGTTGGTAATTCAGTTTGGAAGGGGTGATCAAGAAATATGGGTTATCAAATCAATGAAGAAAAAATATTTAATTCCGGTCATGCTGCCTGTCCGGGTTGTAGTGAAGCCTTGGCTATGCGTTATATCGTTAACACTTTAGGGCCCGATACAATTGGTGTAGTGCCACCATCTTGTATTGCAATTATTTCCGGTCCACAGCCCTTAAGCTCAATGCGCATGCCTGTTTATCAAACGACTCTGGAGGCAAGTGCTGCCTCGGCAGCGGGTATTGCGCGAGCGCTGAAAGCCAAAGGGAATGACCATACCAAAGTTGTAGTTATTGCCGGTGATGGCGGAACGTATGATATTGGCTTCCAAGCCTTATCCTCCGCAGCAGAGCGTAGTGAAAATTTTATCTATGTTTGTTTGGATAATGAAGGGTATATGAATACAGGATCCCAAAAAAGCTCCTCAACTCCATACCTGGCCTACACGACGTCCACCCCTGCGGGTAAACAGACGCCAAAAAAGAATCTGGCGGAGATTATGGCTGCCCACCGTATTCCCTATATGGCCACAGCGACAACGGGTTATCCTGAGGATTTAGCTCGTAAGGTTGCCAAGGCCAAGGATATGACGGGGTTGCGTTTAATTATAGTTTTGGCGCCGTGCCTAGATGGCTGGGGTTTGGCAGACAATGCCGGGCCAAAGGTTTCCCGTCTGGCAGTAGAAACTGGGGTTTTTCCATTGTATGAAGTAGAAAATGGAGAGGATTATACTCTTAACTTCGGATCTATTGGTACACCTGTTGCTCAATATTTAGCTCTCCAGAAAAGGTACAGACATCTTAACCAAGCCCAGATCGAGGAAATCCAATTGGAGGTTGATCATAATTGGCAACGCTTACAAAGAAATTTCGTGACTAAGTGATCACATAAGTGATTTTCTGAGCGTGCTTGACTATGGAATTCCTTTTAGGGAGGTGTGAAAACCGAATTTTATTACCATAGGAAAATAGAGAAGGAGGTAGAGTTAATGAGTAAATTAGTATTAAAGGATGGTCGTTTAGTGATTCCGGGCCAGGGTATTATTGAAGCTGATGTAGCTATGGAAAATGGCAAAATTTTAGCAATTGGTCAAGGGCTAAGCGGTGATGAAGAAATCTCAGTGGCAGGAAAATATGTTTTACCTGGCCTCATTGACCCTCATATTCATTTGGGTATTTTCGGTGATTTGGCAGAAGAGATGGAAAAAGAAACAGCCTCAGCTTTAAAGGGCGGTATAACGACTGTTGGCGCTTTTATGGGTGGACCGAATCCATATATGTCATATTTTAAGGATGTCATTGATCTAGCCAATGCTAAGGCTGCCGCTGATGTCTTTTTTCACTTGGCCATTATGACTCCCGAACAGCAAAGTGAAATCTCTACCTACGCTAACGAACTTGGTATTACTTCGTTCAAGATGTACATGTCTGGAATTCCAGGACTTATACCTGACGTTGACGATGGCTTTATGCTTCAAACTCTGGAAACAGTAGCTGCTTTAGGGGATAAGGCAATTGTTTGTGTGCATGCGGAAAATCCCCATCTTATCAGGGTCGCTACTGAAAAGGTCAAGGCTAGGGGCAGTGAAACTCTTGCTGATTGGGCAGATACTCATCCTAATGCCGCCGAAGAAGATGCAGTGCGGAGGGCAGCTTATCTCAATGATCTGGCTGGAAGTCGTATGTATATTGTTCATGTTTCCACTGCTGAGAGTGTCAGGGCTTTGGCGGAACTGAAACCGCGCTATCCTAGACTTTTTGCTGAAACTACCTCACCCTACCTCTCAATCGATAAATACAGTCCTTTGGGGCTAGTTGCCCTTATGGTGCCGCCTTTCCGGGACCCAGAAAGCGTTGAAGCACTCTGGCAGGGTCTGGCAAACGGATTGTTAGATACCGTCGGTACGGACAACGTTACTCTGACTTTGGATTTAAAGGGTGCCGAAAAAGGAATTTGGGGGGCGATGCCCGGTTATCCGGCTGTAGGTACTAGTCTACCGGTAATGCTTAATTATGGAGTCAATGGTCGTGGTTTTGATCTTATTCGCTTAGTTGAAGTTATGAGCAAAAACCCTGCAGAGATCTACGGTCTCTACCCACGTAAAGGGACAATTACACCGGGGAGCGATGCTGATTTAGTGGTGGTGGATCTTGATTTAGTTAAAACAGTACGCCATGAGGAACTAGGTTCAAGGGCTGACTTCAGCCTTTATGATGGACGAGAACTTCGTGGTTGGCCGGTAATGACGATTAAAGGTGGACGTGTGGCGGTCAAGGATGGACAAATGGTTTCCGCCCGTAGTGGAAGCTTCTTAAAGCGTTCTTTGGATTAGAAAAATCTCCGATATTCATTGCATCAACATGGCCGTGTGACAGACTCAACGCTACTTCCGGTGCATTAGTTGCTAAAAAATTAATTAGGAAGAGGGGTTGATTATAGTGAGTACAAATTTGAAGAATGTAATTGAAGACCACGCACTGCAAAGAGTTCCGGACGAAGAACGTAAAAGTTGGCGTAATCTATCCTGGAATACCATGGGGATTGTATCCACTCTAGTCCAATTGTTGGTAGGAGGCGTAGTAACCTTCACAGCTGGGATTTGGGTGGGGATCATTGCTGCAATTATGGTTACAATTATCGGAGCCCTACTTGGCTGGCTAGTTGGACATATTTCGTTTAAGGAAGGCTTATCAAGTACTGTAATCGCCCGTTATCACGGTCTTGGCACTATGGGATCTCTGCTTGCCTCTGGAATCTATGGATTTATGATTATTGGAATGCTAGCTTTGGAGAATGCTCTGCTATATGAAGGGATTCTATTTTACCTTAAACTACCAAATAACGTTACCAATGCTGTCCTCATTTATGGTGCACTAAGTTTAGTGTGGATTATCCTGGCTACTTTTGGTATCAAATTGGTCACGCGAGTGTCTTCTGTATTGACCATTTTGTTTCTCATCGTATTAGTCTACATGGTTTTTATATCCACTTCACAAACGGGATTGACCTGGACCCAAATTTTAACCCACGGGGCCATCTTTCCTGGCGGTACTACCTCTAGTCATTTCGTAATTGCTGTCAATATGTTGATCGGCTCGGCTGGTGCCTTAGCCCTCGTGGATGCAGATTACGGTAGATACGCTAAGTCTTCCCGTGATGTATTTATCATGGCTTTGCTCGGTAATATTATGATGGACATAATAATGTTTTTAACTGGCGCAATCCTTATATTTGTGGGTTTCGAGACAGTGCAACAATATTATATCAACAGTGGAATGTCTCAGGCCGATGCAGCCAACGCAGCTTTGAATAACGTTGGGGCCACATTTATCATTTTAGGTGGACTCGCCGGGACACTGTTGATGCTTTTAGCTCAGGCCAAAGCCCAAGTATTGAACACTTATAGCAGTTCTCTTGCCTTATCAAATCTATTTGATACCCTAAAATGGAGGCCAGGCCGTTTGTTCATGGTTGTAATATCAAATATCGTAGGTTTACTCATGATCGCAGGCAATATTCTCGGCTTGATAAACAGCTGGCTAACTGTTTTAGGTGTAATGACAACATGCCTTGCAGTCATCATGGTCGCTGATTATTTTATTGTTCAAAAACAGACCACAAATATTGACAGCTTGCAGGGTGAAGCTTTCAATTGGGCAGGTGTTATCACGCTTGTAGTAGGTTCAGTCTTAGCCATGTTGCTGCAGGGCATCATCCCAATTGCCTTCGTGACTTCCACGATTATCAGTCTAATCTTTTATCCGATCTTGAGAATTTATGTATTTAAGCCTCAGACCGGATATACAGATAGCATATTGCGGAACAAAGGGATGTAAACTGATAGACATGACGTTTTCGAACGACTCAAATTGGATCACAGTAGTTGGGGGTAATTCATCTAACCGTTTAATGTTTAATCGAAAGTAGTTTTCATGTCTAATTTAGGAACTCATCTTGCAATATGAATAGTACATATGACTCGATAAGGGTGTCTGTACTAAAAAAGGAAGGTAGGTGGTAAAGGTAAGATTGAGGCAGGGGGTAGTGACCGAATGAAGCATCTGGAAAATGATATAAACAGGTGCATAAATTTTCCCCTGACGAATTCAGAAAATTTATAATAGTAAAAAGGTTTCAACTAAGTCTTGAATAAGGAGGAATAAAACTTTGCGTCAAGCTGAATTAACGGCCCAAAAGGATTATTGGGTAAAAAGTGCCTGTAAAATGTGTATTCACAGTTGCGCAATTAGGGTTCACGTTGTAAATGGGGTTGTTTTAAAAATTGAGGGCGATCCGGATGACATCAACAATAAGGGAAAGCTTTGTCCCAAAGGCCAATCGGGAATCATGCGACTTTACGATCCTAATCGGGTTAAAACTCCTTTAAAAAGAACTAATCCTCAAAAGGGAGTTGGGGTTGATCCGAAGTGGCAAGCAATTTCGTGGGAAGAGGCTTATGATATAACGGCTAAAAAACTTAAAAAGATTCGAGACGAAGACCCGCGCAAGTTGTTAGTTTCGATCAACGATTTCCATCGTATCCACATTTGGGGCTGGGGTGCAGCTTACGGGTCTGCTAACTACTTTTCCACCGTCGGGCAATATTGTGGGGCAGCCTATCATCCCGTTAACGGAACCTTAGATGGCTCATTTGCTGCGACCAATGATTATGAGTATTGCAATTATTGGATTCAAATCGGTGGCGGTGACGGTTTTTCTTCCCACTTGCATGTAGCGGGGTCCATTAAACGAATGGCCGAGGCTAGAGTTGATCGGGGCATGAAGGTAGTAGTAGTAGAACCTAGAATGTCGAATGGCGCTGCTAAAGCAGACGAATGGATACCCGTTCTACCCGGCACGGATCGAGCCTTTGTCTTAGGAATGGTCAATGTTCTCCTTCATGAATTAAATATTTATGATGCAGGATTCATAAAAAAACATACAAATGGTCCTTACTTAGTTGGGCCTGATGGAAATCTTGTTCGAGATCCGGAAAATGGAAAAGCGTTGGTTTGGGATGCAGGGTCTGACTCTGCTAAAGTCTTAGATGACGAAAGTATCCAGGAATATGCCATAGAAGGGAATTATACTGTCAATGGTATCAAATGTCGACCTTCTTTTCAGGTTATTAAAGATACTTTAAAAGATCATACCCCGGAGCGTATGTCCAAGATTTGTACTATACCTGCTGAAACTATTAGACGGATCGCACGTGAATATGGGGAAGCTGCTAGGATAGGTAGTACGATTGTAATCGAGGGGAAGGAATATCCTTATCGTCCAGCAGGGGTTAATTACTATCGTGGTGCTATCGGTCATGTCGACGGCGGTCTTGATTCTTTGGCCATGAAATTGATCAATCTAATCATTGGTAACATCGATGTACCTGGAGGTCACATAGGGGTGGGTTTAGATCACCGTTGTTTAATTGTGGAACCGGGAGCGGACGGAATGATTAAGCCCCAACCCCATCTTTTGCATCCACCCTACGCTTTTGCCGACAAGCCTTACAGCTTTCAAATGATGGAATGGTTCCCGATTGGAATTGACCCTGGTCACCTCAGTGCAGATAACATTTTAAACCCAGAGAAGCAAGGTTTTGACTTTAAGCCAGAGGCCTTAATTATTGAGCATTCTAACCCGATGTGGAATCTTTCGGCGACAGACAAAGTTATGGAAGTTTTTAAAAGACTAGATTTTATTGTGGCTATTGATGTGGTCCTTAATGAATCGTCTGATTGGGCCGATATTGTCTTTCCAGATCATACCTATCTTGAATCTCATCTCCTAGTCGATATTGAGCCTCCGGTGATTACCGGACACGTTTATCGACGTCCGGTAATTGAACCTCTCTACGATAGCCGAGACGCTACCGATATTTTGACAGAATTAGCTGCGCGCATTGGGTGCTTAGAACAATGGAATGGCTTATTGAATTTCACAGTATTCTTAAAACCAGAGTATTATTTGCAACCGGATAAGAAATATACCAATCTAGAGCTAACAGATCGGATGGCTAAGAGCATTTATGGTCCTGATCATGGCCTTGATTGGTTCCAAGAAAATGGTCATGCGACTAGACATCAGACACCAGAAGAAATGTATTTACCTTATCGTCCCAACCGAATTCCCTTATACTTTAACTTCTTTAAAGAAACAGGTGACGAGCTCCAAGCCAAGATGAAGGCGGCTGGACGGAAATGGGATACTTCCATGTATTTGCCAGTTCCCGTCTGGCGGGACAGTCATCCTTTGCACAACATTGCCCCGGAATTTGATTTGTACGCTTTTGCGTTTAAAGAGGTATTGCTCAACTTCTCGGAAAGCAATTCGATCCCTTGGATTAATGAAGCTAAGGAAAATATTGCTATGCATATGGGTGTTATGATTAATACTAAAACAGCTAAAGCCAAAGGAATTAAAAGTGGTGACAACATTAGGATTACTTCACCGTTTGGTGAAGTCACTGGACGGGCTAGCGTGGTGGAAGAAATCCATCCAGGGTGTATCGCCATGTCAAATGGAATCAGCAGCTGGTCGAACCATCCCATTCCCAAGCAGAAAACTAAAACTCATTTCAATACATTACTACCTGCGGATCTTAAATGGACCTGTGGAATGACGGGGCACTTGGAAACTTCAACCAAGGTTAAAATTACTAAAATTTGAGAAAGGAGGTGACACTAATGCATTTGGGAATGGTTATTGATTTAAAAAGGTGTGTTGGCTGTCAAGCCTGCACCATTGCCTGTAAGTCAGAGAATGGTACGCCGCCAGGAGTCCTCTTCACGAAGGTTTTGGAGCAAGTGGCTGGGGAATATCCAATCATTAAGAAAAAATTTATACCTGTCTTATGTAATCATTGTGAAGATGCACCATGTGTAAGAGTCTGTCCGACAGGGGCTACTACCAAGCGTGAGGATGGCATTGTTTTAGTAGACGATAAAAAATGCATAGGGTGCAGGGCTTGTTACGTAGCTTGCCCTTATAAAAACCGTATATTTTTAAAGAAAGGTTCCTCGAAAAATGGTTATTTCAGTAAACAATTGACACCCTATGAACTAGTCAAATATCCCAAGTGGCAGGAAGGCGTCGTTGTGAAATGTACCTTCTGTGTAGATCGTGTGGACCAAGGCTTGGATCCCGCCTGTGTTCAGACTTGTCCTGCTGATGCGCGTATCTTTGGGGATCTATCTAATCCAGAAAGTAAGGTAAGTCGATTAATCCGTCAGCGGGGGGGCTTTCAGCCCTTATCCGAGGATAATACGGAACCTTCCGTTTATTATTTAGAATAGGAGGTGATCAAGTTGGCAAAAACCATGCCTTTGGTAGGTAGTGAATTTGTTTCCGGTTATCGTCTGCAAACAGAATGGGCAACTTTGATAGCAGCGGCGTTCTTCTTTGGGAAAATTGGTTCAGGTCTATTTTTAATGTCTCTTTTCACTAATTCTTGGCTAGGTGCTCTAGTTGGTCTGTTGATCGTGCTTGTTGGTAAAGGTGGTGCTCACCTGCTCTATCTGGGGAGACCGGAACGATTTTGGCGAGGGCTTATGAAACCTGGAACATCCTGGGTTGCTCGTGGATTTTGGGCTATGATGATCATGATGGTCTCGGGAACACTCTTTTTAATCTTGCCGGCAGGGAGTGCGGGAAGTTTAGTATTCGAAGTGATTGCTGGGCTAAGTGCTTTTGTCGTAGCGATCTACGATGGGTTTCTAATGAACTCTTCGCCTTCTATTCCTTTATGGAATACGGCCATGATGCCAGTACTTTGCTTATTTTATTCTTTACTTGGCGGAACCACGCTTACTCTTTTTCTGATTGAGTTTGGCTTTGCCCAAGTGGCTATTGCAACTGTTTTCTTAAGTAATATGGAACTAGTTCTCTTGTTAACGAATCTGATCGTCATAGGACTCTATTTACTGAGTATGACCAATGCTACGGCCGCAGCGAAAGAATCACTGCGCTTGCTAGTTAGCGGAACTTACGCCTTGCCATTTTATGTCTTAGCCCTCGGCTTTGGGCTAGTATTTACTCTTCTAATGTCTTACTTTGTGGGTACAGCTGGTGGCGCTGGAGTCGTTGGTTTAATCACGGCCGCAGATCTTGTAGGACATTACTTTTTGTTCTACCTCTTGCTAAGGGTCGGTGTTTACAAGCCGGTATTGGGTCAGTTGACAATGTAAGCTTCCAATAATGGATGGTTTATCCAAGTCGTAAGACTCCCACTTCTACAAGTGGGAGTGGTACACCTTATTCTGCTTCGGTGGGGGTAGAGTCCCCCACCGAAGACTCGATGTTCAACTTTAGTTGAACGAGTTCACTACTTTGAAGATATATGGAAGTACGTTATAGGGTGGCACGAAAAACGTGTCCACCCTTTCCTTTGCCATGATCCGGGGCGTCCACGTGGACGTCACCGTCATGGGTGCCTTCCAGGTAAACGAGATCGGCGACTTCGAATCATGGTTCAACCCGAGCAGTGGGCTCTCGTGCTCAAGGAGATTATGCCGGATCTTACCCCGGAAGAACTCCAATCAGTTAGCGGGCCCACGCTTCACATCGATCCCAATCTCAAGGAAATTGAGTTGTGATGGAGTAATGTGATATTATTTGCCACAAGGAGGAATGAGACATGGATCTAGCCCAAGACCCACATCTGTTGGCGAGGCAGTTTTTCATTCCCCTGAAACACTCGGTCCTGAGCCGCACCCTGAATGACAGGACGCCAATCTGCTTCGAAGAGGATGAGACCGTCAACTGGAAGGCGGTGCCACAACTGGGTGAGGACAATCGATACGTGTTTAGAGAACTGCTTGGCCTACGGAAGCGGAGTTCCTCCATTACAGGGAGAAAGGGGTAATTTCGTAGAGGATTTATGGTAATAACATTGTAATCTCTTGTCATGGAGTAGAAAGGCCGAAAGGGAGGTAAGTTATGAAACTAACAGTTGCTATTACCGGTGCTTCAGGGGCAGTATACGGAATTAAAGTTCTGGAGCAGGCACGCCAAAACAATGTGGAAACGCACCTTATCCTGAGCAAGTGGGCTCATGCCACTATAGAAACGGAAACCAACTACTCAGTTAAAGAGGTTAT
>LOEW01000179.1 GCA_001516045.1 Desulfosporosinus sp. BRH_c37 | reverse complement strand
CGGCGAGCTGTCGGAGGGTGAACTGGACAGCGTGGCCGGCGGCGCACATGCCCGCCGATCGGGTGGTGATCGCGGTATAAGTGGCTATCATAGTGGTGCTATGGGATGGTAAATTACGCGGGAGAAAAAACACAGATGACATTATAATTTACTGTCATTACAAGAAAAATAGGCAAAATAGTTAAAAAAGGTATTTTAATTAACGATTTTGTTAACGGTTGGAGTTATATCATGATTAATAAGAAGTATTAAAGGAGGTTTTGTCAATGATTACCTGGACCCAGGAAGAAGTAGGGCAAGCCATGGAAAAGGTTAAGGAACTGTCGCTGAAAGACAGCGCGTTTCGGCAGCTCTGCCTGGAGAATCCCAATGCGGCTATTGAAAAAGCGGCTGGGAAGGAAGTACCCATCGGCGTCGTAATTAAATTTATCGAAAACGTCGGGGCGCACATGACCGTCGTCCTGCCCGACGCGCCGGTTTCCGGCGAGCTGTCGGAGGATGAACTGGACAGCGTGGCGGGCGGTGCGACTGACCCCTATGGCCTCCAAGGCACTTTAGGTGGCCCCCGCCAACCGGGTAGTGGTGGCTATAATGGCATGAATAGTGGTACTATGGGATGGTAAATTACGCTGGGGACAGAACGCAGATGGACAGAATATAGTTATCAAGCTCGGCTGTAAAGTAAGAGCAGTTGGCAGCTGCCGTGACAGAAGCCAAAGGGAGGCTTAACCCTCTCCCGTCGGCTTTTACATAGCTTTCCTTACTTGTCCAGAAGTGATAAAAATGCTTCAGGCGTGTTTCTTCAGGCTGCTGCTGCAGAAACAAATACTCCTCTTTGGCACAGAAGCTTTCGGCTAGCTTATAATCCACCGGTTTAAGCGGCTCTATATCTATGCCGACCGGGCTGTCGGCTACTGCACAAGCCACCCATTCCCCCGCATGGGAAATGTTGAAATGGATCCCTGTGGGTTTAAGCAGGAGAGGCTTCCCGTATTCATTTTGGCCAATGGCCAAAGCGGCGTTGCTGACGCCTAACCGTTTACAAATAGCATATCTGGCCAGAATATCCCCGACAAGCGAGCGCTGCGCATCCTCCCGGCGATGGTAACGAAGGATGCGTTCTTTTTTCTCCGGTGCCGCATAGCGGAGCAGCCGGGTAAAATCATTTTCAGCTAAATCCTGATTAATTCTGACGAGATACACGTCGAGCATTTATCAAGAAACTCCTTTAATCTCAAATTTCTGAAATCTTTATAAGGTAGGAATAGTAAATCGTGAAATAATTAATAAATACGTCTTTTAGTTATATTTGGAGGAGCAGACGTCATGAGTCTAAGCATAGGGTTCTCAAGACAAGCCATTATAGCATATTTGGCGGAATTAATCGAAGACATCCTAGATATAAACGATGCTGATTACGACGAGACGTTTCTTGATCTGGGCCTGGCCTCAGTGGATATCCCCTTGTTTATGGCCAAAGTATCCAGGCAATTTGGGGTGGAGATAGAAGTAGCCTCGCTCTTTGAGTTTCCCACCATCAGCCGGTATGCCGATTATTTAGCGCAAAAGCTCCGCAACAAAGAAAATGAGCCACAGGAAGATGAAGATAATGAGGCGGGCGAAGCAAGCAAAACCGGACGCAAGGGGACGGATGAGCAAGGCCGGGCGGAGGTGGCGATTGTTGGGATGAGCTGCCGCTTCCCGGGCGGCGCCAACAGCCCCCGGGAATACTGGGATGTCTTAATGAACGGCGTAAGCGGTATTTGTGATATGCCCCAGGAGAGATGGGACGCCGAAAAATATTACAGCCCGGACAAAGCGGAAGTCGGCAAGATGTACACAAAAAGAGGCGGTTTCTTAAATATACCCATTGACCGATTTGACGCGCAATTTTTTAATATCTCGCCTAAAGAGGCCAAAGCGCTGGATCCCCAACACAGACTGTTGCTGGAACTGACCTGGGAGGCCTTCGAGAACGCGGGGATCAATATCGCCCAATATTCCGGCAGCAATACCGGCGTATATCTGGGCATTTCCGGGGAGGAGTATTCCTTTGCCCACCATAAATCAGGAGACTTAAGCAGGATAGACGCTTATTCCCTTACCGGGTCGACCTTCAGTACCGCCTGCGGCAGAATGTCCTACACCTTTGGGTTTGAGGGGCCTTCTGTTAGTGTCGATACGGCCTGCTCATCCTCTCTTACAGCCTTGCATATGGCCTGTCAAGCCCTGGCCCACGGAGAAGTGGATACCGCCCTTGTCGGCGCTGTAACTCTGATGCTTTCTCCTACGATCCACATTTGCTTCTCGCAAATGGAAGCCTTGGCCGCCGACGGACAGTGCAAGAGTTTTGACGCCGCGGCGGACGGCTTTGCTCGGGCGGAAGGCGGCGGAGTCATTATCTTAAAACGGCTGACCGACGCCCGTCAGCAGCGGGATCGCATCTTGGGCCTGGTGCGCGGCACGGCCCTAAACCAGGACGGCAGGAGCAACGGATTGACCGCGCCCAACGGTTTGGCCCAGGAAAAGCTTATTTTAAAAGTTCTGGCAGAGGCCGGGCTGGAGGCCCGGGATATCGGTTACGTTGAAATGCACGGCACAGGCACCAAGCTGGGCGACCCGATTGAAGTAAAAGCTGTCGCCGCTAGCTATGGCCGGGGCCGCGGCCCGGAAAACCCCCTCTTCATCGGCTCCGTCAAATCAAATATTGGGCATTTGGAGGCGGCGGCGGGAATGGCCGGTATTATTAAGGTGTTGCTGGCCTTTGAAAATAAGGTAATACCCGGAAATCTGAATTTCCGAGAACCTAATCCCTTAATCCCCTGGGAAAAATCACCTCTCCGAGTTGTTGCGGAGAACAAGGACTGGCAAAAAGCAGGCCAGGTAAGAAGAGCCGGGATCAATGGCTTTGGCTTTGGCGGTTCCAACGCCCATGTTATTTTGGAAGAGCCGCCTAAGGAGGAACCGGTTGAGACAAAGGATTACGATCCCGTCTATATCTTGAAAATCTCGGCCAAAAGCAAGCGGACCTTACTTGATAATCTCAGGAATAATCTGGTGTACATCCGGAACAACAACCACCAGCGTCTCAAGGATATCACCATCACAAACAACATTGCCAAGGCTGATTTGAAATACAGGCTTACTGTTTACGGTAAAACCCGGGAAGAATTGGTCCAAAGAATGGAAACCTGCCTGGCCGCAGGAAGCAGTGCCGGAATTAGCGGCGGGCCGCAGGAGAGCGTTGATTTAGCCCGGGAAAATAAGCTGGTGTTCCTTTTTACGGGTCAAGGTTCTCAATACTTAGGGATGGGCAAGGAACTGTATGATCATAATCCCGTCTTCCACAAGGCTTTTGCCGAATGCGACCGGTTATTTGAGCCGCACCTGGCTAAATCTCTGGCGGAAATGATTTATAACGGCAAATATAGCGAGCAGGATATTGAGCGAACTTACTATGCCCAGCCCTTAATATTTACCATAGAGTATGCGCTACTAAAATTTTGGGAAAACCTGGGTGTTACACCTACCATTGTGTTGGGCCACAGTATCGGAGAATATGCGGCGGCAGTCGCGGCAGGCGTTATGAGTCTGGAGGATGCTGTGAAGCTGGTGGCCGCAAGGGGCCGGTTAATGGATGGGGCGCCGGGGGAAGGGGCCATGTCGGCCTTTTATGCCAATGAAGCAACAGTCCGGTTATTGCTGGAAGGCTATGAGGATAAGGCAGCGATAGCCCTCCGTAACGCCGTCGATAACATCGTCATAGCGGGGGATAAGGCCGCTGTCGCCGAGGTTTCCGTAAAGGCTGAAACCAGAGGGATAAAAGTCAGCAGACTGCATGTCTCCCATGCCTTTCATTCCTATCTGATGGATCCGGTAGCGGCAGATTTTCAAGCGGTGGCCCAGGATGTGGAATTCCACAAGAGCAGGCTGCAATACATCTCTGCGACTTATGCCAGGGCTTTGGCCAAAGACGAAATAGCTGACGCCGGCTATTGGACGAGGCATATCAAGGATAAGGTCGATTTTTATCAGGCCTTATCGTTACTGAAGGATCGGCAGAATACCATCTTTTTGGAAATCGGCGCCGCCAATTCTTTATGCGCCCTGGCCAAGCTGACCCTGGGCGAAGAGGCTATCTTGCTGAACTCCCTGGATAGGAAAAAAAACGCCTGGGAGCAAATCGCCCATTGCCTGGGCATGCTGTATGAGCTTGGACAAAACATCAGGTGGGATAAACTGGAGACAAGTTTCTACGGGGAATATAACAGAGTGGTACTCCCCACCTATGCCTTTGAGCGGAAATCCTATTGGCTGAAACCCGTCTATGTCCGGGAAAACACCGGGTCCGCAGCCGCCGGGACGGAGCATCATCCGCTCATCGGGCAAAGAATCCGTACCCCCTATTTGCCGAACTGCGCCATCTATCAGCGTACTTACACCTCCGCAGACCCCTATTTTATGGGGGAACATATCATCTTTGATACCGCCATAGCGCCGGCAGCCGCGCACATCTCCATGCTGTTGTCGATGGCCGCCGATTTGCGGCGCCCGTCCAGTATCACCTTTGAAAATGTGGAATTCCACGCTCCGCTGGCGGTTAGGCCACAGGAAAGCCGCGAGGCGCAATTTATCATCAGAGATGAAGACAAGGAAGAGATGAAATTTGAACTGGTCAGCGCGGCCCCCCAAGCTCCCAGGGAGAAGTGGCTAAAGCATTGTCAGGGTAATATGCGCGTGTCTCGGCTGGTGGAAAATGGGCCTGTCGTCTCGGTGGAAGAGTTAAAGAACAGGTATCCGGAAGTAACTTCCGGCTTTAATATTTACGAGGCGATGAAAAAGTTCGGTTTTAACTTCGGCGAGGGCTTTATGAGAATTGCCCGGGTCTGGCGGGGCGAAGGAGAAGGCGTGTGCTATCTTGAGCCGAAGCAGGATATTCCGGGACTGCAGGATTATATTGTTTATGCCGGCGTCATTGATTCGATTTTTCAAAGCGGTTTCGCTATGTCGGAGCTGAGCCGGAAAATGGCTGCGCAAAGCGGGGAGTATGCCCTGCAAACGACCATCCCCATATCTTTAGGTAAACTGAAGTATTACGACAGGGATGCCAAAAGCTACTGGTGCCACGTTAAAGTCGACAATGTGCAGCAGTCCGGCGTGGTTGCGGATATTGCCGTGTACAATGAAAAAGGCGAAATCGTCTTTGAGATAGAAAAGCTCATGGCCAAATTGACTGATAGAGACAGTTTGTTGGCAGAGTTGGATAACCGGGGCGAACGTTTGCTGTTTCATGTGGAGTGGAGGGAAAAGAGCAGGCCGGTGCAGGACTTAAAGGCTGACGGGGGGGAGCAAGCCAAAAGGAACGGACAATTTGTCGTGCTGGGGTATGATTCCGCAGCTGTCAACCATTTCAGCGCGAAATTGCAGGCCTTTGGCATAACGCTTTCCGGTGCCGTGAAAGAGGAGATTGCCCAGCTCCTGAAAAGTCTGGTCGCACAATACAGTGAGGAAAAAATTCGCCTGATTTATCTTTGCCCAACGGTTGAAGCCGGTACAACAGGGTTAAGCCTGGAGGAATTGCAGGCCGGAGTGGAAAAAGAGTGCCGCACCTTGCTCTATCTGGTGCAAGCCATTACGGAATTGAATTATATCGAAAAAATGACTGTTAAAGTAATTACAAATAATGTGCATAATCAGGCCGGAGCAGCCGGCTCCGTCTGTCAGTCCGTTTTGTGGGGGTTTTCGACAGTAATCCGGTTGGAGCATCCGCCTATTTGGGACGGGATCATCGACGCCGATCTTAACCTGCTGCAAAATCAGCCGGAGGAAATTATCGCGGAAATACGATCAGGGACAGGCAAGCAGGTTGTGCTTCGGGATAAGCAAAAAAGGTATACGCCCCGGTTGGTGAAAGGCGCCGGGAACTTTGCCGGGAAAGAGGAACGGCCTATCCCTGTTGACGGGGAAGGGGTATATATTATTGCCGGAGGGACCGGCGCCATCGGCCTGGCCTATGGGGAGGTTCTCGTACAAGGGGGTGCCAAAAACCTGGTCTTGCTGAGCAGAGGCATGGCTGCGGACGATTTCTTGGCAACAGTAGCCGCGTGGCAAGCGCAGGGTATCCGGGTGGCGCTGGAAAAGGCTGATATCAGTAGCGAGACTGAGGTTACGGCAGCGGTTCAGAGAATTAAACAGAACAATAGGCCCGTTAAAGGAGTAGTTCTGGCGGCCGGAGCACTCGAAGACCGGATGATCAAGGATCAAACCTGGGAAAGCTTTGCCCGCCTGTTTCAAAGCAGAGTCAGGGGGACCTATAATCTGCACAGAGCCTTACAGGCTGAGAAGCTGGATTTCTTTATCCTGACATCGTCCATCTCCTCGATGGCAGGCAACATCGGACAGGCGAATTACGCGGCGGCCAATTATTTTATGGATATTTTCGCCCAGTACAGAAGAAGCCTGGGCCTACCGGCCACCTCCGTCAACTGGGGTCCGTGGGCAGGAGCAGGCGTGGCGGCCGGAAGCACGGAGGCGATCAAGAATATTAAACTAAAAGGCATTAAAAGCCTCTCGCCGGAAGACGGCCGGAAAATGATCGAGTGGGTATTTAGCCAAGACCCTTCATCTATTGTCATCGTGGATGCCGATTGGGAAGTATACAGCGAAAAGACGGGCCAGGAGGAAGTGACGGAATTCCTGGCGGAGTTCATTACTGCTGCTGAAACCACGGCAGATATGGCGAGGAAGGCGACGGATCAGGAGGATGTGTTAGCCGGGTTGAAGGCCTTAAAGGGCAGGGAGCGAAGCGAGTATTTAGTAAACCGCTTACAGCTAATCGCCGCCAAAACAATGGGATTTACAGAGGGGCTGGACGTCTCCGCGGATATTTCCTTTGTTGAGCAGGGCATGAATTCTTTAATGATTTTCTCCCTAAGGAACGAAATAAAAATTTTATTTGATGTCTTAATAGATATTTCCGTATTCTTCAACTACCCTTCTTTGCGGAAATTAAGCGAATATTTGCTGGCCAATCTACCGGGGCTGGAGGGAGGCGCGGAATGAAGCTGTTTTGCTTACCTTATGCGGGCGGCTCCAAACAGGCCTATGCAAGCTGGAAGAAATACGCCGGGGAGAATTTTGCCCAGCAGATAGAAATAGAAGGGATCGAAATAAAGGGCAGAGGAGAACGGTTTGGCGCAGGCTTTTACCATGACTTTGCGGAAGCGTTGGATGACGTTTATTCCCTAATCAAGGATAAGATTCAAAAAGAAGATTATGCCCTCTACGGGCATAGTATGGGTGCCGTACTGGCCTATGAACTTTATTATAAAATTGCCGCTGCAGGAAGGAATATGCCCGGGCATATTTTCTTCACGGGAAGATACAGTCCGCTGGTGCAGGATAATATGTACGTCAGTTCCGACCTGCCCGACGCTGAATTTATCAGGCGGCTCCTGGCCCTGGGGGGCATCCCGGAGAAGCTGCCGGAAAGCAGGGAATTGCTGGAGTTTTATTTACCGATCATCAAAAATGACATCCGGGTTTTAGAAACTTATGTTTTCCGGGAGCGGGAGGATAAAATCAAGTGCGGCATAACCGTTATTAACGGCTGGGAAGACAGGATCGACATCCGCCGCGAGATTACATGGAGAGATTTGTGCAGCGGAGAATACCGGTCGTATTATCTAAACGGCGGCCATTTCTTTATCAATCACAGCAGAGACAAGATTTTAGAGATCATGGCGGAAAGATTATTTAAAGAGGATCGAGAGGGAGCAGGACAAGAGTGATAAAGCGAATTCCGGAAAAGCCGGCCTTTCTTTTCCCGGGGGTGGGCGGCGAATATACCGGCTTTTTGGCGCAACTGGATAGAAGACAGTCGGAAGTTCTGCAAGAATACCGCCGCGTTATCCGGCAGGAAACCGGCCTTGATCTGGACCGGGACGACCAAGGGGACAAGATGTTTCGAGACTGGATTAAGCTCTTTACAGGCGACTGTCTTGTCTATCACACCTACCAAGCCTGGGGAATCAGGCCCGCGGTGATGATGGGTTACAGCATGGGACTGATTACCGCTCTGGTCTGCAGCCGGGCTTTCTCTTTTGCTGCGGGGCTGCGCCTGCTGAAAACCATCTATGAATACTCCAAATGCTTTGCCGGAAAGAACCAGGGCATGGGCGTCATTATCGGCAAGTCTGGCCGAGAGGTTGCGCAAATCATAGCCGCTAATACCTTGGAAAAATTCGTATATATAGCCAGCGAAAATAGTGATACCTGCATTGTTATCTCCGGACTTATCGCCGAGCTTGGCCAGATATTGCAAATTGCCGAGCAAAGCGGCGCCATCAAGGTTGCGGCCATCAAGGCCCCCAATGCCTTTCATTCTCCCTTGGCGGCCAGGGGTATGGAAAGCTTGGTCAAGCTGGTGGGTGAGATGCCGGTTTCCGACAGTGAAATCCCGCTGCTGTCCCTCTATAATCAGCAGATCCTTCACAGCGCAGCCGATTTAAAGCGCGAGTTGCTTCTTAATATGTCCGGCGTCATGAAATGGAAAGATTCTATCTTAAAATTGGGGGCTTCCGGCATTGACAGTTTTCTGGAAGTCAGTCCGGACGACGCGCTGAGCAGGATGTCCAGGGTCATTAATCTGGATTATGAATTTTTAACCTATCAAAAAATCAGGAGACTCCAAAACTTCTGAAAGCAGAGGATGTGAGGACATGGAGGACGAAAGAAACCTGGAAAAATCCCTGGCGCTTTTTGCCGAGGCGGGGGACTGTATCTTTTCCCTGGTTCAGCTCTACGATGAAGGCAGCGGGGAGCATGTCACCGGCAAGTACCCGCGCTTTATCCAATCCGGGAAGGGCGCCCATATTTGGGATTTGGACGGGAACGAATACATTGACTTTGACATGGGGTTAGGCCCCATTATTCTGGGCTATTGTTATGAAGCGGTGGATAAGGCCGTTACCGGGCAGCTGGCCCAAGGGATGCATTTTTCCCTGGTCAGCCCCCAGGAGGTGGAATATGCCCGGATGCTGCAAAAACATATTCCCTGTGCGGATAAGGTCAGGTTCTTTAAAACAGGTTCTTCGGCCTGCGAAGCCGCCATCCGGACAGCCCGGGCCTATACAGGCAAAAAGCATGTGATTAGAGGAGCTTTCCACGGCTGGCACGAATGGACCATTGCCGCCGAAGGCGTCCGGCAAGGCGGGATTCTGCCTGAAGTGCGGCAGTATATCCACCGCTGCGCCTATAACGCCTTGGAGCAGTTTGAAGAAGTATTCGCCAAATATCCGGGCCAGGTGGCCGCAGTGATTATCGAGCCGATGATCATCGAGGAGCCGAAGGATAATTTCCTGACTAATCTGCAGGATTTGTGCAGGCATAACGGAGCTGTCCTGATTTTTGACGAGGTAGTCACCGGCTTCAGGTTTGGTAGCGGCGGCGCTCAGCGGCTTTTGGGGGTAACTCCCGATCTGGCGGTCTTCGGTAAAGGCGCGGCCAACGGCCTGCCCCTTTCGTTTATCTGCGGAAAAAAAGAAATCCTGGACGAGGTGGACAAAGAGGTTTATTTTTTCACCACCTTTGGCAGCGAACGCCTTTCCCTCGCTGCGGGTATGGCCGTTCTCCGGGAACTGGAGAACAAAAACGTGACGGAGAAAATTTGGGCCATCGGCTCGGAACTTAAGACGAATGTCAACGAGATGGCTCGGAGACTGGGGACCAGGATAGCGTTGCTCGGGCCGGCGCCCCGGCTGGTGTTTACTTTTTGGGACAGGCAAGGAAGATTCGACCTCCAACTCAAAAACATCTTTATGCAGGAATGTATTAAAAGAGGAGTGTTTTTGGGCTGGACGGTTTTTCCCTGTTTTAGCCATACCCAAGAGGATATCGCCACTGCCCTCACGGTGTTTGAGGAAGCCCTGAAAATCTGCCAAAAATACCAGAATGCAGGAGATTCGGCAGCCGCGGCCTGGCTATCCTGGGGGAGGAAACAATAAGTGCCTGATGCATGCAGTCATGATCAATACAGTGAGATAGCGGCAGAAATGGAGCGCGTTATCAACAGATATCAACAGGCCAGGCTGTTTAACGGCAGCGCGGCAGTCTGTTTTAGGGGCCAGGCGCTCTTATACGGAGGATTTGGCTGGGCGGATCCGGCAACCCAAAAGCCGGTTACCGAGCATACTCGCTTTTTCATCGGCTCCAACAGCAAGCAGTTTACTGCTGGGCTGATCTTTAGGCTGGCCGAGCGGGGATTGGTGGAGATCGGCGGGCCGGTCGCCGCCTACTTGCCCTATTTCCGAGAGGATCAGGGGCAAAAAATAACTCTGCATCAGCTCTTGACCCATACTTCCGGAATTTATAACTATACCGACCATCCTGATTTTCAGAGCCCTGAATTCCTCCGGGGGTACACCGTCCCGGCAATGATCCGGGAAATGACCCGTCCGGAATTGGAATTTGAGCCGGGAAGCAGGTTTCAATACAGCAACACCAATTATCTTATTTTGGGCGGGATTATCGAAGAAGTGCTGGGCCGTCCTTTTCCCGGCGTCCTGGAGAAGTATCTCCTGGATCCCCTGGGGTTTGCCGACACCGGTTATTTTAAAGGCGATGAAGACAAAGGATTATTCGCCAAAGCTTATTCTTTATGTGATAACGGTTTAGGTGGCCTTGGTTTGGCGGAGCTGCCCTGGCAGCGGCCGGATCTGTTTTTTTCCGCCGGCAATATCTATTCCTCTCTGGCCGATATGGTCCGCTGGATCGACTTGCTGACTGCCGGGGGGGTGATTCCGGAAAGATACCGGGAGACAGCCTTTAAGCCGGTGCATAATAATTATGCCTGCGGAATTGTCTGTATCGAGGCCGGATTGTCGGAATTAGAAAACCTCTTCAGGGAGGAACTGCAGTTTGTGTCCAAAAGCATCTGGACTGGGGAAAAGGTGTACCGCTTCTTTCTCCATCGGGGCGCCCTCGGCGGCTATAATTCCTTCTGGCTGGCGGTTCCCGAACTGGCGCTGACCGTGGTGCTGCTCTCCAGCTTCGTCGGCCCGGTGTATCCGGAAGAAATCGTTTATTATTTGCTGAAAGCCTTGTTCAGGCAGGAAATACAGGGGTGAGAGATGATGAGTGAACTCGTTCAACTAAAGTTGAACATCGAGACTTCGGTGACGATAGTCTCCAGTGGAGAGTATCGCCGAAGCCGCACGTCCCAAAAGGAACTCTCAGCGGCGAAGTCGGAGTCTACCCCCACCGAAGCAGAGACCGGGGGCCCACTCCCACTTGTAGAAGTGGGAGTCTCACGATTGGATCAAGGGATAATGATTCAAGAGATGATCCGGGAAGAAGAGCGGCTTGTCCGGCGTATGGCGCAGGATGTGCTGGCCGGACAGCGCCTAGGGAACTACCCGCTCTATTTTAACTTTCCTTTGCATATCCAGTTTGACCTGACTGCGCGCTGCAATCTCCGTTGCCTACACTGCTTCAATGATTCCCCGGCCGAGAACCCGCAAGCTGAAAGCATGACGGACGACAGATGGCGTACCCTGGCCGGACAAATCATTGGGGAGGGGGGAGTATTTGAGGCTTGTTTTTCGGGCGGAGAGCCTTTGCTAAAAAAGGATCTGCTTTTGGAGATGCTGGGCTTATTCGCAGAGGACGGCGCTAGCCTGATGGTTATTACCAACGGGAATTTGCTGGATGAAAAGACAGTGGTGGCGCTGCAAAAATTCACCAGGCTAAAGGTAAGGCTATCTATTGATGGACACAACGCGGAGCTGCACGACGGTTTAAGACAGGTTCCGGGCAGTTTCCACAAGGCCGTAAAAGCCGCCAGGCTGATGGCCCTTCACGGGGTCGCCTTTGAAATCTCCAGCTGCGTGACTCCGGCGAGTCTGGCGAGTATGGAGAGGATGGCGGAACTTACCCACGAACTGGGCGCTGGGAACATCCTGTTTGATATGCTGATCCAAAGCGGGAGGGCGGCCAAAAACAAACACCTGATGCTTGATTTGGCCCAGGCGGAAGACTTTTATACCCGGCTGAAAACCCTGCGGCACAAGCAAGCCTTTGTGTCGCCGGCCTATACGGGGACCATCCCAATCCAAAGCGCGCTTTCTGGCCTGCCGCAGACGAGTTTGCTGATCAGACCCAATGGGGATGTCAGACTGGGCTGCCTGGCCCCCTTTGTCATCGGCAGCGTACTGACGGAAGAGATCGGCGAAATCTGGCGGCGGAAGGGTATTGGCGCCTGGGAAGACCCGAGGGTGCGGGAGTATCTCCGTAACACCGATGTGGTCTCGGGAGCAAATAAAGGCTTGGTCAATTATTTGGATCAGGATGTCCGCCTGGACTTTTCCTCTTTGACAAAAAAAGAGGAGGGTCAGCAGGACCTCCCCCCAAAATATACTCCTCCGTCGGTTATCCCTTATCCAGGATTCGGCGGTTACGAAAATAATAAACAAGACCTGTCGCTGCTCTCACTAAGCGCCAAGGGTACGGCCCTGAAGGCGCGTGAAGACGGATACTACCTGCTGGCGCGGTCAGCCCGGGAAATTCTTGTGCTGAATTGGACAGCGCGCCTGGTCTATAGGCAGTTGGACGGAACGCGGACAATCGGGGAAATCGCCCAGGAACTGGCGGCAGGGTTGGAGACAGAAGCGGAGACGGTCAAGGCGGATCTAACAGGTTTTTGCCGCAAACTGACGGATTTTGGGCTTATTAAGCTGCTGCCTACAAAAGTCACGTGCGCCCCTGCATTTTCGAGAAATTAATCACACTCTCTGCGGGCCCTAAAGATTTTTAATCATCCTTATTTCATGGTAATCGCATTCAATCTTGTTCCCGAAGGCATTTTCTATAAAGCTAAGCAGCTGCTTGTTGCCGGACAAAATACTTGTCGTCATATAGGGAATATCCGCTTTGACCTGCAGCTGCAGGATCGTGGCGTAAGCCATCAGAAAAAGCGGCGAACCCCGGTATTGCTCTTGCATGAAAGATATGGAGAAGCGCAGGACATCAGGGGCATCTTGCCCGGTCAGGACCCAGCCGATCACTTTACCCAGGCGCCTGATGCCGATGCTCATGTCCTGGAGCAGGTATTTTTGACCGTTAAGAGGATAGGCCCATAAAGGGTATTCCGTCCCTTTGTGTTCTTCCAGATATTTAACGTCTGCGTCATTCAACAGTCGCCATTTAAAAAGCTCATACTCGCCCAGCCGGATCTCATCCTGGCCGTAAAGCTCATTTAGCGCATATTCTCTGATCCAGCCGATATTTTCCGTTAAATCCCGGGCTTTGGTTCGATAGATCTGGACGGTTTGGTCGTGTAGTTCGTAACCTGTGCTCTCCAGTAAAGGTCGCACGGATTCCCCGTAAGGCGTATCCGGCCGGAAGGTCATAAACAGCAGGCTGCCTTGTCTGGCGGACACCGCCTGCTCCAACTGAGCGGCTAAAGCCCTGGCAATACCTAATCTTCTGAATTTAGGGAGGACAAAGAGCCAGGAAAACTCCCACCTGCCCTTATAGCTGAGATCTCTGGCCAGGGCCACCCCCACAGCCTGTCCGGGGAAAAACGCGATAGCTGCGCAGTAATCAAAATCTGCATCAGTATACTGGGATAGCAGAGAAGCGATATCCGGGCTGATATTCCGGTACTTGGCAATGTTCTCGGAGTCGGCAAGCTCAATATAATACATACACTGCTCCTCTTCATGATGAAGTATGCGAAAATTTATCCAATCGTGAGACTCCCACTTCTACAAGTGGGAGTGGTACACCTTATTCTGCTTCGGTGACGAAAGCCTCCAGTGGATGGTTTCGCCGAGCCGCATATCCCAAGAGGAACACTTAGCGGCGAAGGAGGTAGACTCCATTCTACGGCGCGATAGTATTCTTCAAGGGTTCAGCGCCTTCGGCATAAGTCTCCACCGGAGACTTATGTCACCGAAGTCTCGATGTTCAACTTTAGTTGACGAGTTCACTACATTTATTCTAACATCTTTACGCTAGCCAAGATATACTCCTACAGCAAATTATCCCATTTCTTTACCTTTTAGGATATTAAACTGTCTTAATCAAGGGTAAACGCCTGCCATCACCCGGGCAGAGGTGGGTACGGCAAAATATGGTAAGCAAAGATAGTGAAAATAGGGTTAATGTCCGAATAGGTCAGTAAAATGGCTTAAATCGCCACACTGTCTAAGTCTGAAAATGTGGAGTGAAGCTTTATGCAAAAGAAACTGTTGATCCTGTTGATAGCTGCCCTTTTTGTTCTGGTCTCGTGTACGAATAGAAGTCTACCAGAAAGAGATAAAGTTGCTTTGACAGATAAGAACAATATTCGCGTCGGCATTCCTGTACCCCTGGAATTTGCCGAAGCGAATACTGATTTCCTGGATGGGATCGGATTAGCTCAAGAGGAAATAAATGCCCGTGGCCTCATGGGCAAAAAAATAGAACCGGTAATTGTTGATGATCGGGGCGTTTTTAAAGACGCCGTTGAAGTCGCGCAAAACCTGGTCAAAGATCCCGACGTAGTGGCGGTAATTGGGCATTGGTTTTCCGGTATTGCCATCCCGGTTTCTTCAATTTATGAAAAAGCGGGGGTTCTTAGCATAGTGCCCACAGTATCCAATCCTGAACTGACGCAAAAGGGGTATGGCTTTGTTTTCAGAATATTCCCAGTGATAAGGAAATTGCCCAGGAGATGTGCAGGTATGCTTTGAAGATGGGTTATCAAAAGATGGTCGTTTACCATGAGGACAGTTCCTACGGGGAAAACCTGGCGAACGCCTATGAGAACGCAGCTAAGGGAATGCGAATCACAATCGTTGATCGGGTTTCCGGTTTAAGCAATGAACAAGCCTTAAAAAGAGCCCATGCCAAGTGGCAGGCGCTGGATTATGAGGGTATATTTTTGGGCCTAAATATGCCGGAAGGGGCCGAGGTCATCAAGAATTTCCGCAAAATTGACCCCCAAACGCCTATTTTAACCGGTGACGGGTTAGATGTGGCCAATCTTTTGCAGGGCTTGGCAGCAAACGCCGAAGGAATGGTGATTGCCACCTCATATAACCCTAATGAGGCCAGCCCCGTCTTAGCGGAATTTCAAAAGCGGTACCGGCAGAAATATCAAAAAGAGCCCGATATCTGGGCGATCCAGGGTTACGATTCCTTACGTCTCCTGGCTTATCTAATTGAAGAGACGAAGAGCGTTTCTCCGCGAGTTCTGGCTGAGAAATTACGCAGTATGGAGCCCTGGGACTCCTGTTTCGGCAAAATTACTTTCAATTCCAGCGGTGAAGTCAAGGGTCGAAAAATATACCAGAAGAAGGTTGTCCAAGGTCAATTTCAGTACATTAATTAAGTGAACTCGTTCAACTAAAGTTGAACATCGAGACTTCGG
>LOEW01000178.1 GCA_001516045.1 Desulfosporosinus sp. BRH_c37 | reverse complement strand
GAACGACAAAAAAGGCTGCTCCAAATGTGTTCCGCCGAGTACTTTTTTTTGCACAACGGCGGATAACGGAAGCGGCAAGATACCTCCCTCTATTTTTATGGATTTGTAGGAGCCGATTAGTTTATCAGCGACTGTCCAGACGAGATTGGCATTTAGTTAATTATAATACTTCGTGTGGACATACGAATGTTCCTTTTTCATGCTTGCTATATCTTGGTGAATTTCTCTATGGCTCGACAATAATCCTTTTTTGCTTTAACATTTTTAGTTTCCTCAACGTAGGAAAATCTCATACCTTACGATCCGTCACAAGCTTGGCTGGAACAGGCAAATGGACAAGGCATAGGACAGTCCTACTGCTCCCTTTGAACAAAAGGAAGAACCCGTCTGTTCGGTAACTGGGTTCTTCTTGCAACAAGGGGGTTATTCTGATAACATTTCCTCATAAACCATTTTATTTTCAGCATTTATCCGCTCAAATTTTTTATACTCAAGCTCTTTTTCTTCCTTTGTGCGGTTATCCACATAGCCAAGCTCCTTGCACACTTCTTCCCAAGGAACATATTTTGCCGTACCATTTTCAAATTCTTTGTGACATTCATTCAATATTTCAATCTCATCTTTAATTCTTTCCTTGACCTTGATTGCATCGTAACCGAAAAAGGTAAGTTCATATAATGAATGAGCCACAACAACCGCTGCGCTATATACCGCAATGCATTTATCTATAACCTCAAAAGACAACCACTTTTTCCAAGGCAACACTTCCAAAGCATAACGTTCTTTATCATCAGATTTAATTCCAAATACATCATAGATGAATTTCCCCGGTTCAAACCCATCTTCAACCCTAACTACAGCCAAATGAAAACAGTTATGGCATGGTTCCGGCGTCAATTTCTTCAGTTGATTAAAAACCCCCAGATATGCATCAAATGCTCCATCTTTCAGGGAATATTCTTTGTTCAGTTCCATCCAGATATCATCAAATATAACAGTTTCCAATAATTCTTTGAAGGTCATGAAATTCCCCCTTTGCAAGCCGTAACAATTTGTCACGGCTTTATTCATCTCCACAAGACGCGGACTTTTTTATCTTCAAATAGTCTGATTGCGGTTTCTTTATCCATTCAGGCCCTCACGCCAGCAACAAATCCCGGATTCTTTAGAATAGGTCCACGCTTGACAAGTCCAGCGTAACATTACTTGCTCCGCTCGGAATCATAAGCTTTGCGCCCGCCAGACTGGGCGCAGTTATGGTGCAGGTACAATCTTTTTCCGGCGGCTTGGGCTCTTTCGGCAAAAACCAACTCAAAGACCTGTTGAAATGCTCAATAATCACATCCGGACTGATACTTACCCTTCTTAGTACCGTATCTTTGCCAAGGACTTCCTCGGAGAGATCCCTTATCTGAAAATCCATATTAAAACCCTCAAAAGGTGTGAGCGCCCGTCCAAAATCTTGTAAAGAAATATTCTTTTCATCTATAAACCAGATAAACTTGATTTTCTTCTTCAGCATGTTGAATCCGGCATGTTCCAAGGCTATTAAGGCTATATTGCTCCTTGTCGATTTGAATTGCATTATCTATTAAAAACCTATCCGACAAATGTGTAAGCGTTTTATATTCAAGACCAGTCAATACTTCTGATGCAAATGTTCAATTGCCACTGCTTGATTTTCTTCAGGCTTTACGAGTATCTCAAACTGATAACCGCCCTCCATTTCTTCCGCTTTCCATACGGAAAACCCTGGAAATCTTAAATCGATGTATAATCCCATCGGCATCATAGCCTGATATGATTTTTGGAAAGTCATCCATCTTGCTTTCACCAAGTAACTCAGCCATATAATTGTCCGTTCCCCGCTGGTCAACGAAGGCCCTAAAGAACCTTTACCTAAAAGAATTTGCGGCAGGATCTTCTGCATAAACTTAATCCAGCGCCTGGAATTCAGCGAAGATAATCTCCCCAACGCTGAAGCCAGCAATCGTTCCCTCACATCATCGACCTGATAGCCCTTGAGTAAACCGGCTTGAGCCGCCAGTCCCACAACCGTTACTTTTTTGCTGTAGACGTCTGAGGGTGTCACATGATAACTCTCGAAAAACTCCCTGACCTTCAGCTCCTGTTTGGTTTCTATAAGATCATAAAGCTTGCTGATTATATTACGCTTCGTATTAATCGCGTTTCGGATGTTCTCCAGAATGTAGTCCTGCGCTTGTTTTTCCAATTGAATCGAGCAACTCTGAGCACATTGGCAAAACCCGTCTTAATTTCCTGCTCAATGGTTTTGCGACTCCTAGATAACAAAGCTTTAAAACAGTCTATTGGCTTTTGTTTAAGTAAAAAGCATGCTGAATTTATGGCTCGGGTCTTTAACAAAGCGGGGATTCCTTCAGAATTTCTAGTCGCGGAATCAGAGAGCGCTGTGAGGGATAGCGTGAAGCAGCGCCTGGTAACGAAGGAAATCACCTTTGTTTTTGTGGTGGATATCTATAATGAAGGAATTGATATTCCTGATCGGATATGTATTAAATACCTTTGAAGAATGATTACAGTCAATGATAGATTATACAGTTTACCTTAGTATAACCTTTACTCCATTGATTTCCAACACTCTTATCTCTACAAAGTATCTCTGGTAATTCTTCTAACTTGCTTTGATGTATCCATTGATAATATATCTTGATAGTCCTTTTACATGATAAGAGACCAAGAAAATTTTTTCATTTATTTCAACTTAAAAAGTCGTTGTCCAGTCTCATCTAACTTATCAACTTCATCCCAGAGGTAATGCTCAAACGGGGCAGCTTTCATCAGAAGGGTTTCCACCACACTGTACATTCTTGAGCTATTCGTCATTACTTCAACTATATCATTTTTGTGATACCAGGGGATATTAAGTATAAGTAATTCAGATAAACGCAAATCGTAATCGGACAAATCAGCAAATCGCGGATGCTTTTTCCCTATTCTTCTGTGCTCCTAATGCAGTCAAAATACTCTTTGCATAATTAGGGTGGTTTTTTTCTACTTAATCGCTTGTAGACTGATCAATTTTATATAAAACTCCTATTCCAAAAATCAATCCTTACTCAGTGATTCCAGTAACTTCTGAAGATAGTCGATGAAAAGCTTCATAGCGATCATAAGACCATTTCTTATTATCCTAAGGCCATCTGAATATGACAGGTAGTTGTCATATTTTTGAGGTATAATAATCTAAAGTGATAAGATGCAAATTAACAGATTGTTTGAAATCGTAGGGAAAGGGCTAATGTATGGATTTCATACCGGCGAAGACAATTATATCGGGTTACGGTGGAGACAATAAATGGTTTGGAAACAACTATAATATGAACATTTATAAAGGGTGTAGTCATGGCTGTATCTATTGTGATAGCAGAAGTGAGTGCTACCATGTCGAAAACTTTGATAAGGTTAGAGCTAAAGAAAATGCTCTGGCCTTAATTTACCGTGATCTTAAGTCAAAACGTAAAACAGGAGTAATCGGTACAGGCGCCATGAGTGATCCATACAACCCTTTTGAAAAGGAGTATGAACTTACCAGAGGTGCCTTAAAACTAATTAACTCCTTCGGTTTTGGAATTTCGATTGCTACAAAAAGTAATTTGGTTACTAGAGATATTGATATCCTAAAAAAGATACGCCAGCATTCCCCAACTCTCATCAAGCTGACCATTACCACCTGTGATGACGTGCTCTGCAAAAAGATTGAGCCTAATGTGGCGGTTTCCTCGCAGCGTTTTTCGACGCTTAAACAATTAGCTGAGAACAGTATTTTTGCAGGGATACTGCTCATGCCTGTCTTGCCATTTATTGAGGATAACGCAGAGAACATTAGCGGAATTATTCGTCTCGCCTCTGAGAATGGCGCTAAGTTTATCTACCCTGCTTATGGTGTAACACTTAGGCAAAATCAAAGAGATTGGTATTATAGAAAGCTTGATGAGATTTTTCCGAATCTTAAAGAGAAATATGTTCGTCAATATGGTAATTCCTACGAGTGTCACTCTCCAAGATCCAACGAGCTCTGGCAGTTGATGAAGAGTGAGTGTGAAAGGCTTGGCATGCTTTACAAAATGGACGACATTATTAGGGGATACAAAAAAGGCTATTGCAATGATCAGCTTAGATTGTTTTAGCAATTGTAAAGATCCTCAAAGCAGTCGTTTTACAACTCCTGAGTAAGGATGAGTTATATCAGAAATTCCGCGGAAAAGGCTCCCACCGTTTTCGATGAGAGCCGAATGATTAGATAGCTTCGCTTGGACAACTTGGTTAGGAAATACTTCTCATCAATTCTTCTGTAGTAGGTACCTTTAAAAACCTATTGCGAACAGCCTTTAAAGAAAATATTTTATATTCAAGGAACCTGATTGCTGAGTTAGTCATCCAGTAAACACTAAGGACAGCAGGAGCTTTCCAAAGAAATACTAGTCCAATCGCTACTGGTACAATAAACATTAGAAACGATGTGACTTCTGCTGTAAAACCACCTAATGCTTGGAAGACACCTGCCAAGATGGGAAGCACGTGTAATGAATCGGGAGCATGAACACTTAATACCCAAGGGACCAACATGCTTCCCACTGAAGTACTAAAATTAATTATCGATGCATACAGAGAAAATAGAATCGGGGCTTGAACTACGAGCAACAACGCTGATAGGAAAGTGTTCACCTTATATTTAGAGGTAATCTTCAATAATTCTTTATCAATCTTTTCCGTCTGGTTCTTGAATTTAGTGGTTAAAAAAGACTTGACCTGATTAAGATTAGATGTTGTGAATTGGTCTTTATATTGTTTTGCGGATAAAGGAAGGAGACATAACCTTATCACCAAGGTTACTAGCATCACAGCGATAAACCAATCCCCTGTCAAAACAATAAATTTTGTTAATAAGATAGTAAATGAAGAACTAAAAATACTCATGATTTTCCTCCTTAGCTTTATGACTATAAACTAAGGAGAAGATGTGGCGGGTCATCATCTGAATCAATCTTAATCATTCTTCGAACAATCAAATACTTATTTGCTAAAATAGTCAACCCATTTGAGTTAAGTCTTGAAATACCAATGTTCTTGCTCTCTGATGCTTTAAAACAATGGGCGCCACGTCTAATGAAGGTAAAACCTAGCCAAGATAAAGCTAGTACGATTGAAACGTTGAAAAGTAGTAATAACCAAATATGATTATCTATCGGCACTAGCTCACCTCCAAAAACAACTTTATTTAAATAATTATATACTCACATTCAAACGTTCACAAGTTAATTAATACGTCTATCTAATATGTAATTTTGCGCTAGGAGATACCGGTTGTTAAGAATTGTATCGATAGTATAAATCGCTAAACGACGATTGAGTGGTGATAGGACCATTGGTACGGCATCTGACTAATTTTGGCTTGGGACAGCTTTTTCCCAAATTGAACCTTCCATGGCTTTTCAATATGGCCTTCCCCTGCTGCTGATTATTGAGAGAGGTGTTAGGCAAGAAGGTATTTATTCCTTTGGTGTTGCATTTACTATTTTAACTTGGAACTCCGAAGCCCCTGACCCTATAAACACTTTCTTTAATAATGTCCCATGGAAGGAAATTTTACAAAACGGGGCGGCTGAGGTCCGCAGCGGTTATAGCAAGGGTCGACCGTGCGGGAGAACCCTCCGCTCAAAAGTGGCCAAATTCAGTTACCCTCCAGACAGTTCTTAATTAAAGTTATTCCGTCCCTTTTAAACACTGAATGGTCATTTCATTCTATATCATAAAAACGAGCGCTACTTTCTTAAATTAGATCATCCATGCGGGAACATACCAGTTCTTTGCATCGATGGGAAGCAGATCATTTGCCATGCAGACGACCGCGCCGTTCCCGATTTTGATTTTTGTCTGAGAAATTTCACCAAACTTTTCTGGCTCTGTAACGGGTTCCAACACACCAAAATGCTTAATGGCTTCCTTGCCAGGGGAAGCTGATTTTTTAATTTCGGTGGGATAAAGCGCTCCGTTCTCGTAGATTATCAGATCAATTTCCTTCTTATCCTTGTCACGGTAATAATA
>LOEW01000177.1 GCA_001516045.1 Desulfosporosinus sp. BRH_c37 | reverse complement strand
ATTACATGCGGCGTGCGTCCGCTGATGATATCAGTTTCAGTTACTGTATCAGTTACTGTATCAGGCATGATATCCACACTCCTTGGGGCTAACTTCACTTATAGGATATGTGGTCAGGCTTAGGAGGGTGACAACCTCAGGCGTCAGGCTTTTTAATATAGGGAAGTACCCCGCTGTTTGGTCGAGACAGCAGGGTACTTCCCTTCTAAGTATCTTTTTTCATTCCCCCAAACCTTTAACAACCGGACAATCTTTCTCATAGCATATAAAGGACAAGCGCGAACAAGCTCTGCTTGTCAAACCACTGAAGGGAGGGATAAACCATGGCGGTGACAGAGATAACTTTGGATTCTAATCGTTGGGAAAAAATCCTTTATGTCCATATTAATTACCAAATCTCTATTTATGTGTTTCTTCGCATTATCTATTATTGAACGGTTCGGCACAAATCCTGTTGCTTCTCCAGAAATGCTAAGTTTATATAATATATTATCTAAGATCCATCTTTGAATATACTTAAGTCCTTCTACTGGGATAGAAATTTCCCTATATGTACCGTTCTTTTTAGGTATTTTTATTTGTTGATAAAGTTTGTCCGAAAAAAAATATAGTCGATGTAAATACTTTTCATCAAAACCAATTAATAAAGCTAAGTGTGTTTTATCAAAAATAACAGGTAAATTATTATCTAAAAGTCTTTCAGCATATTGTACACATATAGCTACATAACTAGGAGAAAATTCTCTTTTGCGTAGCATCTGTTGTAGTTTTTCTATATATTCTAACATTCTTCAAAAGCCTTTCTATATGAATAGCAACAAGTCAAGGATTCTTTACTAAACACTCTGTGATTGAAAATCTGCATACTACCGGAGTAGCGACGCCTCATAATACGGCCCCAGATAAAGCGTCGCTACTCCGGTAGTATGCAACGACGCCCTTTCAAAGCGACCTCAGATCAGAGTCGTTGAGAGAGTATCAGACCCATTAAACATGCTAATATACAGATCATATATTTCAACATTTTCTACCTTTTGCTTCCCAAGAAACTGAAACCCCAATTCAGTAATATATAAAATATTTTTCTCATTAGCCTTATTCTCAACTGCCATTTTGACGATGTGCTGATTGATTTGTTTTAGCCTAGAAACACTTCCTCCATGCCAGAAGATATTATTTAACAATTCCATTATACACCTGCTTTTCGATCTAATTAATGGGTTTTAAAATATCAATAAATTCTAGCCCTAACGGGCAACAACATCGAAGATATGCTCAGATACATCCTTTGTTTTCTCAGTAATAGTATCCGATAATTCCCGCTTTAGTACATCCCATCCGACTCTCTCGATAGTTCTCCGAAAACGCTCTTTAGGCTTACCGTATTTTACAAAGAATGCCAAGGTTGCATCAATTAGTCTAAACAGTGCTGGTTTTTCAAAAATCAGCGGTATAAATTGCTTACCAGTAGCAATTTGATTACCCAACGTTCCCCCAAAATATACTAGAAAGCCACTTTTCCCTTGCCAAGCATCTAATGGACAAGATTTTACACACTTTCCACAATTAACACAATTATCCTGAGCAAATACAAGTGTCTGGTTACATTTATATACCTTAATGGCTTTTCCGGGGCAAACAGCTTCGCAACGACCGCAAAAATCACAGTTCGTCTTCTCCCAGGTTGGTTGAATACCACCTTTTATCCCCAGGTCATTTTCTTCAGCTTTTAAACAGTTATTTTTACACCCTGTAACACCAAGCTTAAACTTATGTGGAAGGTCCTTGGCAAAATATCGTTTATCAAGTTCATTAGCGAGTGCTGTAGTATCAATCAGACCGCTCGGACAGATAGCGCTACCCTGACAAGCGGTCACTGCTCTTACTCTTGGGCCACTAGACCCTAACTCTAATCCCGCTTTGCCCAATTCACATTTTATGGCTACAATATCCCCAAGTTTGATAAAAGGTATCTCAATCCCTTGTCTTGAGGTGAGGTGAATGTAGCCTTCACCATATTGCTGAGCAATTTCATAAACTTTCTTAAATTGTTCTGCTCCAATTTGACCCCCTGCGACCCTTAATCTCATGGAAAAACAATCCTTCTGGACCTGCCTCATTAAACCCATTGTTTTTATCTGCTTAGTATGATCCTTAGCCATTTAAGCAACCCTCCTCATCTTGTGCTAATACCCTATTATTTTAAGGTAATTTGAGTTTTATGTTAATACTTATATTCCGATATGATTATAATGAATTGTTTTCAATTATAGTTCATGATTCCAATTCAAGTCAATAGCTTTGATGAAGCGTTTAGTTGCACCTTTTTACGCGAAACATTTTTAATTACAAAATGCGAAAGAGCGGACTAGTAGTTCGCTCTTTCGCATTTTTTTAATGAATTACGAATTCATATTACAATAATTAACCTGAGAGATTGAATATTTGTCATGACAGGCAGAATGAGGAGCGTTATAGCCAAGCCGGATACAATTCCTCCTGCAGGTCCAAAACGCATGGCCGCATAAATTACGGGGAGGTAATACCCGAATTGTAACAGGATATGAAAATTCATTTCGTAATGGTAATTCGTGTAGTGGATACCTGTCAAAATTACCACGATAGACCCAATCGAAATAAGGTCAAAGAGAATTCGAACACGATTGTGAGTAGTGCATTCCTGATCGAGATTCAGCAAAAGAAAACCACCGCCCTATCCTTGGTTCCTGAAAAATAGCATTTCCGATGATTCAAACCCAGCGCATATTAGCTTTATCCTACGCAATGAGGACCCTCCGCATGTCCATTCTCCTCAAGTGTGGGATTTCGCGCACCTTAGTGTGGGAAATCCCACACTATTATAACTTCTGACCTATTTATTGCCACTCGTCAGGTACCTATATTTCTTCATCTTAAAAATTTATTGATTTAACAATGATTGACTCTTATTGATTCCACTAACTGTCTTTATGGAATTAAAGCCGCCGTTACCCAAGTCACGCTGTCAGCTTAGCTGAACAAGTTATCTCAAGTCCCATGTTTTCTAGTTCCTATTACCTAATTCCTAGTTAGGAATCAAGAATTTTAGATATCTACCTCGAACTTGGCACAACTTTTGCATATATCCTAAATCATAATAAAATTTTAGGAGTGTGCTTCATGAAAAAGAAATTATTATCCCTTATAGTCTTAACTCTAGTGTCTTTTTTGATATTTGCCCTTCCCACGATGGCAGATACTAAACCGGTCGCACCCAGTACCCACTCCGAGGCTGACATGAAAGACATGTCAGACCAGGAAATGTCCGGCCATTCAGAAGGTGAAGCTGCACCGGAAGTGATCGTTGCTACGGAAGGCAAATTCCAAGTGAGTGTACAGTCTGACCCTGTGAAACCGGCACCGAATAAACCAGTAAATATCATGATTACCGTGAAAAATGAAGCAACAGGAGAACCTGTCCTCGATGCATCCGTAAATGTCGAAATGATGCTCATGGAGGCTGGTGCGCACGGTAGCATGACCGGCATGGACAGTTCCTCCGAAACAACCCTTCAAGGACAAGCTAAACTCGACAACATGGAACCAGGAATGTACTCCGTCACCCTTACCCCAACGAAACAAGGGGAATGGACCCAAGAAATTCATATCAGTTCTCCGACTCTTGGAGAAACCACCGTCACTGTACCACTTACCGTTACCAAGACTGGCCCGAACTGGATTCTCATTGGTAGTGTTGGCGGAGTCGTCGTACTTGCCGGTATATTTGCCCAAATTCTAAAACGTAAGCAAATTGCTTCGAAGGAGGTTTAATAATGAGTCAACCATTACAACCTAAATCCCCACAAAATAGGAACTTTCTTAAAGTTAAACCTCTCAAATGGTTTTTGCAAAGTTCGCTGTATCCTAGTATCTTCCAATGGGCGGCCGTGCTTGTTTTCGCTGTTATCATGGTCCAAACTCTGGCCGGACCCACCAGCGCCCATGATAACTTCGGTACTGCCGCTACTTGGGTTCTTTGGTGGCCACTCTTACCTCTCTTCTTCTTCCTATTTGGACGGTTCTGGTGTGCCGTCTGCCCCTTCGCCTGGGTGAGTGATTTGACACAGAAGGTTTTTGGGGCCAATCGTAAGGCCCCTAACTTCCTAAGAAAATATGGACTATGGATCATTGATATCACCTTTATTTTTATCACTTGGTCCGACCACGTTTGGGGGATCGTGGAATCTCCTCGGGGATCTGGTACACTCTTGCTACTCATCTTAGGTGGCGTCATGGTCACAGCAATGCTCTTTGAACGTCGTACCTGGTGCCGTTATTTATGTTTCCTCGGGAGTTTATCCGGTAACTATTCCCGAGCTGGTATGCTAGAGCTTCGTGCCGACAAAGAAATCTGCAAAACTTGTACTACTAGGGATTGCTACAAAGGCAATACAAAAACAGCGGGCTGTCCGATGTTTGAATTTCCGATGGCTATGGAAAACAACGCTAACTGTAATCTTTGTGGGAATTGCATCAAAAGCTGCCCCCATGATTCTATTCGACTAAGCCCTCGCAAACCAACCAGCGAATTTTGGTCTATGACTAGGGCACATTTTGAGGAGTCTTTCCTAGCTATTGTTATCGTTGGTATTGTCTTTGTCCAGAATATTACCATGTTGGAATTCTACCAGTCCTACCTTAAGTGGGCAGAGCTGACATTAGGTATCGCTAATAAGGATATCTCCTTTACGATTCTCTTCATCATTGCGATGACCACTCCGGTATTACTTCTATTCGCTGCGACTGCCGTTTCCAAGCGTTATACTGGTGAAACGATACGTACTGCCTTTGCACGTTTTGGTTATGCTGTCATTCCACTTGACCTTGCTTCCCACATGGCCCACAACTTGTTCCATCTTCTAGCAGAAGGAAAGTCAATTTACTACACCTTCATGGGGTTATTTGGAGTGCATATCGAGGGTCCAACCGATTTCGTTTCTGACCCGACGATTCAAATAATGCAATACGTCCTGGTCATCGCTGGAACTCTCGGATCTCTTTACACGGCATATAGGATTGCTAAAAAGAATTATGGAACCAAAAAAGCTCTATCCGTTGCTATGCCGTATCTAGTCATCATCTCGATCTTTGGAGTACTGAACTTCTTAACCTTCGTGGTCAGAATGAGTATGCGGATGTAATACCCAATAATTTGTTGTCGATCCTTCTATTATTAAGCTTTAAAAAAGTTCAGGTGGAGTTAATCTCCACCTGAACCATAGTTCGGATACTATCAATAATATTTCCAAGGAGGAACTTACATTGGAGAATACCGTCTGGATAAAAACCAAAAATTTACCCAACCACGAAAGAGCAATGCATTGTTTTACGTTATAGCTGGTCTTGTTACAGTGATGATTATGATAGGTTCCTATTTCTTTGTTATCAACAACAATAGTCCGACTTCCTCTGTCAAGGCCTCTGCAGAATCGGGAGAAAAAATAAATTATAGCCAAAACGATAAACTTCAGCAAACGATCGTCGAAAGCAATGTTGAAAACGGAAAGGCAATCGTTACGACCCTGAGTACGCTCAAGGAGAGAAGATTCGCCAAAAGTTTGAAACGACTCCTAGCGACCCGCAACTTATTTTGACGGTTTACGGTATAGGCTACAAGTTCAATCCAAGTGCGGGGGGATAAGAATGCGCACTAAATTGTTTCTTTCCACCCTAATTATTGCGATCATTACTCTAACTATCTGAAAGACTTAAATGTTGCAGAGATTGGTGCTTTACAACTAAATCTTGAACCAGTTGACTTAAAGCCACTTCTAGAAAAAATTATTCGCAGCCTTAACCCTCTCATTCAAGAAAAGGAAATAACTCTAACTTGGACCGCCGCGCAGGAATGCGTGACTATGTCCGGGGATGAGCGCCTTCTGACCCGGCTCTTTTACTTTGCACCTAAGGCTTCCTTAACCAAGGGTTGTAATGCAGGATCTTTAAGCATGGCTGAGAATGTCGCTTTCATTTTAGGATCGGACATGATCTGTACCATAGGCTTATACATAGACGGATCAGACATAATGCCTACCATGTTAGCATGATTTTCGCTACTCCCCATGATACCCATCATATTCTTTTGTACATCGCCATTTTTCATCATATCAACCATCACAGGCATCATTTGTGAAGACCCCATTATTTTCACCATGGACTCGCGAGAATCCGGGGAACTTAAAACATTCATCATTTCAGTGGGATTGCCCTTCATATATTGGGTCATGTTGCTGGAGTTCATCATATCTTTGGATTGACCACCGCAACCGGCTAGACTTAACGCGGCAATAGAAATCAGAGCTACAAAGGCAATCGATTTGATTTTCTTATTCACAATTTCATCTCCTACTCTTTTAATCACTGTTAATAATTTCTGTTTTCAAATGAACCAAACGAGCTCAAACCGTAAGTGCTCTCATCGATTACAAACTGCGATATGAGCGGCTGCCAGAGGACAAGGAGTGCAAAGAATGTCCCAAGACTAACTATTACAAAATTAACTCAGATTATAATGCTTTCTTATAAGCGGGCACCTCCTATATGGCCTGTAATATCTCTTACCTCCAACAACACGATAAAGTTAAACTTACTTCAGGTGTTGTTTTAACGCCCTTAGAAGTTCAGTTGAACTTCTAAGGGCAGTCTCCCCTTATCGGTGTCGGAAAATTTCATGCTCTTCTGATAATCCCACATTTATAAAGTGGGATATGTTAGCAGGATATGACACAATTCTTCCCACTTTGTTTAGCCTTTAAAAGTGCTTTGTCAGAAGCAACAATAATCTCATGAATATATCGCCCATCGTCCGGATAACTCGATACACCCAAGGAAACAGTTATCTGGGGGTATGCCTGATTATCAAGTTGACTTATTTCCAACCTTATTTTTTCGGCCATTTTTAAGGCGTTCTTTTTATCGCAGTCCATTAAAATTAGAGTTATTTCCTCCCCACCATATCTATAAACTCGGTCGGTCGCGCGGACACAGGCTTTAATGGTCTCTCCTACCTTTCTGAGTACATTATCCCCTATGTCATGGCCAAAGTGATTGTTAAAATCCCTGAAGTTGTCAATATCGAGAAATATTACGGAATACAACCCACTATTCTCACAATTTTCAGTATCTTGGTCAAATGCCCTTCGATTTAGAAGACCCGTTAAGTTATCCGTCATTAGACTAGACTTCAATTGCTGGTTTAATCCTTTTAGTTTCTCAACCTTTTTATAAAAAAGAACAGCCACAATAAAATTCGTTAACCCAAACAAAGTTCCCAGTATAATGCAATGCAAAAGAAGGTAATTGAATAGCGGCATAGGCATGAAATACAAGAGTACTACCGAATAAAGTATTCCAGTTAATACCATAGCTATTAACAACCATAATTTACTCATACGACAAAAACTCCCTCTTATTAAGTGATCGTCAAAAGTTTTTACATTTAATAAAGCTCTCCTCTTAATCTCCTAGTAAACGCTCTTAATGATACTACACAACTATGAATTTCCTATGAACGCGAAACTAACTTGTTAAGGTGGTTTCTCCCATCAACCATTTGCTGCTCGGAATGAAAAATTCTTCTGATGGTATTGCCTGGGAAGCCAATACTATTGATGGAATCTATTGTAACGCCTTTATAGGACACAAAGTAATTTCAAAAAACGAATAAAAGTGGACTAAAGTTTGTAACCTTAGTCCACTTTTATTCGTTAAGCTTCTTATTGTTCCCTTACCGAAATAGCAACCAAATAGAGGATTGTAATGAGCAAGATCCCCACTTCCTACCTGGTAGTAACCTTTCCTAAAAACAACCTTCTATTTATTTTCATTTCGTGGTGTCCTTTTGCCAAATATGGCAAGTCCAACAGTTCGAATTTACAGCTGTATGAGTATGGCATGAAACACAGAATTGCTCAGACTCTTTTGAGGCAGGATCAAAATGACAATTCACGCAGGTTTGAAGATTATTTTCGAATGACTTACCTTGACTATTAGTATATACCATTTTGCCATTCCGTACGGCTTCCTCTCTCCATTGGTTGAGCAGTTTCATATGATTGGCCCTCATCCATTCCACAGGCTCGACACACTCCTTAACTGCTAATTGCTGTATAGCTGGAGTATTAAGATTTATTACAGGTCCCGTGTTGGATTTCCCAATATTATAGAAGAACGGTAAGCTCAGTAAAGCAACATAGACAACAAGCGACGCAATTATTCTTCCTCCCTTGTACATTATCCATCACCCTTCTTTTGCGTTGTTTAGAATCACCCGTATAGTCTTTAGTCAATGCCCCTCTCTTAATACGCCTTTAGGAACCTTTAGGCATAACTCAAATATGCCAATGTTTCCTACATATTATCTCTAAATATTTAGTTGCTTATGTGAGACTAAGTTCTCCAGGTACGACCACTATATAATGCAAAGGCGGGATACTTAATTCATTATCTTACTTTTAAAGAGATAAAAGTGACTGAGGAAATAGATCCTCGGCCACTTTTATTTTATCAAGTGAACTAACTTGGCTCGATGATTAAAGTTAAGTGCTTCGATTATGCCAACTTAGACCAGTTTGCTTAATCCATTATTCACAAGAAATTCATAAGTTCTTCATTGTAAGTTCATAAAGATATGTTAACTTGAGTAAGTGGGTGACAACTTGTAAGAATGAAAGGAGATGCCACATGAAAAAACTCATAAGCTTAGTGATTCTTGGTGCGCTTCTTATACTTGCACCAGCCCAAACAGTTCAAGCTGCGCTCGGAGATACTTTGTTAAAGGTCGGAACAACCAGTTCAGAGGTTGTCCAAGTCCAAACCGAACTTAACTATTTAGGTTATAACGTTGGTAAAGTCGACGGCATCTTTGGATCAAATACTCAAGGAGCAGTAAAAGCGTTCCAATCCGCTCAATCCTTAAGCTCAGACGGAGTCGTTGGTCCAATTACGGGTAACCGACTTCACACTCTTTATGCTACCAAAGATACTCAAAAAAATAATACCCAATCCCGCCAAGAGAAAGCAAATGCTATTATAGCAACAGGTAAAAAGTATATCGGTATATCCTATTTATGGGGTGGGACATCTCCTGGGACAGGTTTTGACTGTTCGGGTTATGTTCAATATGTCTTTGCCCAAAATGGAATTCCTTTACCAAGGGTTTCCCGTGATCAATACAAAGTTGGAACTTCCGTGGACTTCAATAACCTCCAGCCGGGAGACCTGGTCTTCTTTTCGTTTGCTAAAAACGGGATTGTCGATCACGACGGTATTTATGTAGGAAACGGTCAGTTCATTAACTCGTCCAGTTCCAAAGGTGTTACCATTTATGATCTTGGCCCCTATTGGAAATCAGTTTATGTTGGGGCAAAACGTGTACTCTAATCGTTCCAAGCAAATTTAACTCATTTTAAATACCTGGGGAGATCCTAAACTATAAGAGCTCAGACCTTAAAAGATTGGTCTGAGCCTTTCTTTATACTTCTAATCTGCCTGCCAGTGAAGTGACCACTTTAGTTGTGATGGCACCGATCTGGATGCCAAATAACGATCCAGGTAGCAAAAATGGAAACTAAGCCGAAGAATAACCATACTCCAATCGTAGTGATTAACCAGCCGTCGCCACCACTACTTTTGGTAGTTCTAAAATAATCGCTAAGAGAAAGATAATTTGGAAACTAAGCTTTGGTATTATTTACCTTGGCTGACTCAGCCGGTAAATTAACGACAACAGAGGTTACTCCCGGCATCCCCTTGATAACCTTCTCGACTTTAGCGACACAAGCCGCACAACTCAGACCGCGCACCGTGAGCAAGACTTCCTCCTCCGACACCTCGTAACCGATATCTTGAATCATTTTCACCATCTGGGGAACTCCGATTTGATCACTCTCATAAGTCACAACCACCTTACCCGAAAGCAAATTGACATGAACTTCCTGCACACCGGTCATGGTTTTTAAGGTTTTTTCCACTTTTGCCACACAAGCGGCACAAGTCATACCCTGAACCGGCAAACTTACCTGTACCAACTGTTCGCTTCTTGTTGTTTCACTCATTTACGTTTTCCCTCCATTAGAAATCTGTCTCAGCGACCTTTTATGTTATTTATTCTTTACAGATGATTATCTCATCATCCGAAACACCGTTTTTAGTACTTCGTCCACTACCTCTGTGTCACCAGCTTCTAACCGTTCCCTTACGCACGATTTTATGTGTTTTTCCAGAAGTTTTCTGGATACTTCGTCGAGGGCAGCTTGAGCGGAGGAAATCTGATTTAAAAGTTCGTTTTCATCCTCTCGTAGCCCTTGGCGGATGAGCTTTGTTGGAGCGATTCCAGTGAATCCTTCAGCTGCCTGGCCGTTTTATCGCGTTCCGCTTTGGACGTCTTAACGTTCTCCAATTGAACCTTCAGATTGGCGAGCTCCGCAGTCAGCCCGGTGATGATACCGCTTTGGTCTTCCACTGTTTTCTG
>LOEW01000176.1 GCA_001516045.1 Desulfosporosinus sp. BRH_c37 | reverse complement strand
CTTGGGGCGCAAGCCCCTGGGAACATAGGTCATCGCCAGGTAAACAAGCAAAAAGCTATCTTTTAGGAGATAGCTTTTTTGTGTTCATTATGGGTCAGAGAACGGGCCGGAGGGGTTCCACCCGTTCGATCCACACTGCAGGAGTCTGCGTCTTGGGTTGCAGTGTGGCGAAAAGCTCGTCCGCTTTTCGTATACCGAACACGGAAGTTAAGACCTCCAGGGCCGATAATACTTGGGGCGCAAGCCCCTGGGAAAGCAGGTCATCGCCAGGTAAACAAGCAAAATGCTATCTCTAACGAGGTAGCATTTTTGTGTTTTTATATGAGTTTTTCATAACAAAAGAACTCTCCTTTTCTAAAAATAACTTTACCGGTTACTTTATATCCTAGTTTATTATAAAAATCTACTGCTCTAGGATTTTTAACAAAAACGTCTAATCTAATTGCCTCATATTGTCTATTTTTAGCTAGTTCCTCAACATACCTTACTAAAAGTTTTGCAATCCCTTTTCCTTCGTGTTGTGGATGAACCATTAATCTATGAATGACCGCAATCCTTTCTCCCTCATATCCCCAACTAATTTCCTTGTATTCCGGATCTTGATATTCATTTAGGACAATACAAGCTATTACTTCCTCTGAATTATTATCAAAAACAACGTATAACGTTTATCTCTTATATCATCCAAGAAGACTTTTTTATTTGGATAAACATCATCCCATTGATCTATTACGTTATTCGTCATGTTTTGTGAAACAATTTTACATAAACTCCGAACGTCTTCTATGTTAATTTCAGAAGCTTGAATAATATCCATACTTCACCTCCTTGTATCAAAAATCATAAATAGTTGCACAAGTTAATTTGACCGAAATGTATAAAATTTTAGAAGTTATATGATGTGGTGACTCCTCAAAGGCCTACCTCAGACATTCCCTTGGCTATTGAACATCCCTTTATCATCTATTATAGTTGATAGAAAAGGAGTGTGGGAAATGGGCACAAACTCAAATAACAGTTGGGACTCAAATTTGTACGATGACAAAATCAGTTTCGTTTCCAAACTGGGAAAAGATGTAGTAACGTTGTTAGATCCACAACCTAACGAGAAAATACTTGATCTGGGTTGCGGAACCGGCGACCTAAGCAATGAAATAATGCGGTCGGGTGCCATTCCCTTAGGAATAGATTACGCTGACTCTATGATCGAAAAAGCTCGTCAGAAATTCCCTAACATTACATTTCAAGTTGAGAATGGCGAAACCTTTCGGGTAGCTAACCAGTTCGATGCTGTCTTCTCAAACGCTGCACTTCATTGGATGACTAAACCTTCCAAAGTTGCCGAGTCTGTTTGGCTGGCTTTGAGGGATGGGGGTCGTTTCGTAGCCGAGTTTGGTGGGAAAGGCAATGTGCAAACGATAACCAAAGCGGTTAAAGAAGTGGTTTCTGCTTCTGGAGCAAATGTATCAGAAACAAACCTGTGGTATTACCCAAGTATTGGGGAATACGCCTGTCTGCTGGAAAAGCAGGGCTTCTGTGTGCTGTACGCAATTCATTTCGATAGGCCAACTCAGTTAGAAGATGGTGAGAATGGAATGAGGCACTGGCTTAATATGTTTGCAGGGGCGTTTTTTACCCAATTGTCCGAAAATCAAAAATCACAGGCTTACTCCATTATCGAGGAAAAGCTGCGCCCGAAGTTATTCAAAAATGGGAATTGGTTCGCAGACTACGTTCGCATCCGAATAAAAGCTTTAAAGGAATGCTCCCCCTGTCGCCATGTCAGCTAACGTTATTGGATTACCGAATAGGTTCGTATTATATCCTATATTAGTATTATATACAAAATTGGTTCAAGAATATCTTTATCAGCAATAGCATGATCATTGTTTGTATGTTTTTCGTGATTAATCTCCATAATAAAAGGGAACCTCACAGAGTGTTAAAATTTTCAGTTGTCCTCTCAGAAAGGTCAGTGGGAAGGGGTTCTTGGCTTATAGAAGGAGGTTAATCCATGCTTTCTAGTGAAACGATTTCCCCTGAGGAAAACAATAATGGTCCCTTATCCAATCTAAAAGACTTAGGACAAATCCAAATTCCTGATGTGACTGAAAGAATTTACTGTTTGAACATCATTGGACAAATCGAAGGACATCAAATTTTACCTGCCCAGTCCAAGACAACTAAATATGAGCATGTTATCCCACAACTGCTAGCAGTTGAGCAAAACCCTAAAGTCGAGGGAATTTTAGTCATTTTAAATACAGCTGGTGGAGATGTCGAAGCGGGATTGGCGATCGGCGAAATGTTAAGTAGTTCAAGTAAGCCATCTGTTTCATTAGTACTAGGCGGCGGTCATAGTATTGGAATCCCTATTGCAGTTAGTTGTACAAAAAGTCTTATTGCGCCAACAGGAACGATGACTATTCACCCGATTCGGTATACAGGATTGGTAATCAATGGACATCAACAATTTGACTATTTACGAAAAATGCAACAACGAATTGATCAATTTATCTATTCTCATTCACAAATAAGTAAAGAAAAATTAGAACAGTTCATGTTTACGACCGGAGAATTAGCCCAAGATATTGGAACAATCCTTATAGGACAAGAAGCCGTCGAAGCCGGATTAATCCAGGCTGTAGGAGGGGTTAGGGAAGCCTTTAAAGAGCTTAACAGCTTAATAACACAAGGCTTAGTAGAATAGAGTTCGTTGTTACAGGAAAAAGCGGTGAAAACCGCTTTTTGTACGTAAGGGCCAGAATCTCCTTATTGAATGGGGAGATTCTTCTTACATACCACTACCAACTATTCTTATTTATTGTCATTGAAAAAAAGGAAAAACGTTTTCTTTTGTGGAATTTATATTATGTAATTAAAAATAATGTTTGGAGGATGTTCTGTGGCGAACACAAAAAAACGCCGCAAGATGAATACTTCGGTGAACGCAAGAGTAAGCACCTTAAAAGATACAATACGCAATGAAGTCATTGGCGTTTTTATGGTCGGCATGGCTTGCTTAGGACTAGTCGCGCTCTACTCCGAAAGGAGTGGCGTAGTCGGTGGAGAAATTAAACAGCTTTTAACAGTTCTAGCTGGGGGCGGACGTGTCTTTATTCCCATTATGGTGGGAGCCTGGGGTCTTGCATATATGAACCAGCGTATTCCCCGTTTGGGACCCAAAGTGGTAGGGGCAATTCTGCTTTGGCTTGTTTTACTTGGCCTTCTCCATCTACAGTTACCGGGGATAGAGGCTTTTTCTAAGACTGATATTTTTAATGAAGGGAAGCTTGGACACGGTGGTGGGATTGTCGGTGCTGCGGTTACAGCCCTACTAAAAAAGACGATCGGCATATCTGGGAGTTACGTCATTTTAATTATGGGTGCTTTAATGGGGGCACTACTGATCACAAACCGCTCTTTGATCCACGGAGTACAGGGAGTTAGCCAAGTGGGAAAAGAATCAGGGCTATGGATGAAACACCAAATGCACGATTTTATTGGTGTTTTGAAGAATTCTGAAGGTGTGAATGCAGCTGATAAGGACTCAGTTTCGCAGGTCGATCTAAAAGCAGAGGATAAAACGCCTAAGATAATGGGTACTCCAGCAAAGGGGCGAATGATTGCTCTAGACCCTGATGTTGTAGAACGACCGCTTGTCATTAAAACTCTTGAGGATCAAAATTTTATTCCCGTCGAAACTACCGCACCAAAGGGACAGTTAGGGTTTGAAAAAATGTTTGGAGGAGTAAATGCAAATACGAATATTCCACCTGGAAAGGTGACAGGTACACCCATTTCTCGACAGACCCGTGAAGATGGGAATTTTCAGCTTCCTCAAATCTCTTTATTAAATAAAGCATTAAAAATTAAAAATCCTAGGCTTAATAAGGACTTAGCAGATAATGTGAAAATCCTAGAAGAAACACTGGCCAGTTTCGGTGTGAAGATAAAAGTGACCCAGGTTACTCAAGGACCTGCCATTACACGTTATGAGGCACAACCTGCTCCAGGTGTGAAAGTAAGTAAAATAACAAATTTAGCCGATGATATTGCTCTCAGCTTAGCATCTGCTGATGTACGCATTGAAGCACCCATTCCAGGAAAATCAGTTGTAGGTATTGAGGTGCCTAATAAAGAAATTGCTATGGTTCATTTTCGTGAAGTTCTTGAAACACCAGAATATCTTGAGACTACAAGTAAGTTGGCGTTATGTCTAGGGAAAGATATTACGGGGACTCCTGTGATTGCAGATTTAACGAGAATGCCTCATCTTTTGATTGCGGGGGCCACAGGCTCTGGAAAATCCGTCTGTATTAATACTCTAATTCACAGTATCCTATTTAAGGCGCGCCCTGATGAAGTGAAGTTTTTATTGGTTGATCCTAAAATGGTTGAATTGGCTAACTATAACGGGATCCCTCACCTGATAGCACCGGTTGTAACAGATCCCAGGAAAGCAGCCGGTGCTTTAAAGTGGATCGTAACTGAAATGGAAACCCGTTATGAACTATTTGCAGCAGCCGGCGTAAGAGACGTAGTTCGTTACAACTTTCTGCGTATTCAGGATAAGAAGGAGGAGCATCCCCCGTTACCTTATGTCGTGGTGATTATTGATGAATTAGCTGATTTAATGATGGTTGCACCCGGTGATGTAGAAGATGCAATATGCCGCTTAGCTCAAATGGCACGTGCTGCAGGGATACACCTGATTGTTGCCACTCAACGCCCGTCAGTTGACGTAATCACTGGTTTAATTAAAGCAAACATACCTTCTCGAATTGCCTTTGGGGTTTCGTCTCAAACGGATTCGAGGACGATTCTGGATATGAACGGAGCAGAAAAACTATTAGGTCGTGGAGATATGCTTTATTATCCTATGGGCGCGAGTAAGCCTCTGCGCGTACAGGGTTGTTATTTAGGTGACAAAGAAGTGGAAAATGTAGTAAGCTTTTTACAAAATCAGGCTAAGCCGGAGTACCAAGAAATTCCTAATATGGAGCTAGGGAATGCTAAAACAGAAGATATGGAAGATGAGCTTTTTTATCAGTCTGCCCAGCTTTTCATTGAAGGTGGAACTGCTTCCGTCTCTCTTTTACAACGGCGCTTACGCATTGGCTATACGCGAGCTGCTCGTTTGATGGACTTTCTCGAAGAGAAGGGGGTTGTCGGGGGATATGAAGGCTCTAAACCGCGGGAAGTTCTGCTGACAAGAGGACAGTTTGAGTTGAAATTTGGCCAATGGAGAGATGAACTAACACATTAGTTGCATAATGCTACTGGAGCATTTATGATTAGATATGAAAGAATACTGCCAATTGGAAGGAATTAATCATGATTAAGGAGATCAATGTTCAAGATCTTAAAACCCTGGATCATCCAATTCTAGTCGATGTGCGCTCAGAAGAGGAATTTGCTGAAGCAACAATACCAGGTGCGGTCAATCTTCCTCTTTTTGATAACGAAGAACGTGTCCTAGTTGGCACAACATATACGCAAACTACACCTAGTTTGGCACGTGAACTGGGCTTAAGTATAATTAGTCCAAAACTTCCGCAATTAGTCAAAAAGGTGGAGGAACTTTCGAAAAATGGCCCTTTAGTACTCTTTTGTTGGAGAGGCGGGATGCGGAGTAAGTCTCTGGCAACGGTAGTTGAATTAATGGGTATCCCAATATACCGTTTACTAGGGGGCTATAAAGCGTACCGCAGTCAAGTTGTTGATTTTTTTCTGGCCAAAATTCCTTATCAGGTCGTTGTACTTCGTGGAAATACAGGAGTTGGAAAAACTGATCTTTTGGGACGGTTACGGGAGGAGGGATATCCAGCGATTGACCTTGAGAAACTTGCTAATAATAGAGGATCAGTCTTTGGCGCTATGGGTCTAGGAGATCCTCCTTCCCAAAAAAAATTTGAAGGATTATTGTATGAGGAGCTTGTATTGTTAAGCAAATTTTCTTATATTATTGTAGAATGTGAGAGTAAACGAATTGGTAGAGTTACGATTCCCAGCAATTTCTATACAGCGATGCAAGAGGGAATTCAAGTTCTACATTACGATTCTTTGAAAAATCGGATACAACGATTGTTGAAAGAGTATACATCAGTACCCAATGCACTTCATGAGATAGGAGTTGCTTTGGAGAGACTAATTAAGACTTTGGGCCATGTCAAAGTTCGAGAGTTACGTACCTTATTAGAAAAAGGTTGCTTGGATGTCTTTACGGAGCGACTACTTGTCGAGTACTATGACAAACTATATGCATATCCGAATGAACCAAGCTCAGAGTATGCGTTTTATTTAAATTATCAAGAGCCTGTGGAGGCTTTAAGGGAGTTGGAATGCTATCTTGATGAAAAGGTGGCCCAACCAAACGGAAAATCAGCTGTATTTGGAGTACAGGTTCAATCTGATCCCCTAAATATCGGTGTGTTCGTGAAGAATTAGGTGTGCTTGTTGACTTTTTAGGAGATACTTTACTAGAAGACGGAAATCATATTATCGGGATATGACGAATGCCTCGTGATTATCGAACACCCCGCTGTTTTTCTTCGATATGGACGTTTGGAAGTTGACTTTGGTCGAAATCCGTCATTATATATGAAGATGTGATTCGTTAAGGATATATCCAGGATTTTTACGGCATTTGATCCAAATCGTAAGACTCCCACTTCTGCAAGTGGGAGTGATACACCTTATTCTGCTTCGGTGGGGGTAGAGTCCCCCACCGAAGACTCGATGTTCAACTTTAGTTGAACGAGTTCACTTGAGCTGATGGTGGGGAAAGGGGGTCTTATCAATGGCAGGAGAAGGACAAATGCTCCAGGCCGCTAGAGAAGAAAAACAATGGAGCTTTACGTACACTGAGGAAATAACGAAAATCCGCGTTCGTTATATTCATGCACTTGAAGAGGAAAAATATGAGATACTCCCAGGAACAACTTATGTCAAGGGGTATTTACGAACCTATGCTAAACATTTGGGCTTAAACTCGGATGAAATTATCGCACTGTATAACTCTTCAGCGACGCCAGAGCCTATCCCCGTTCTTAAAACACCTAATATACCGATAACAGTTCGTCCTCATTGGGTTAGGCCACTGATCATAGGGAGTATGGCTGTTGTAGCCATCGTGTTGGTCATAACTATCGCCGCTTTAAGTCGGTCAGGGAACAAACTTGTAGATTCACCGTACGCCCCAGCTGCTTTGCCAAGTGCACCGCAAACTGTGGAGATCACGCCACCACCATCATCAAGTGTCCCAATAGTTCCTAACTCGGCAAACCTTGCAGCGACTACCCAGGAGGGCTTAACCATGCAATTGGTTTTCATACAGCCCTGTTGGATTGAGGTTAGGGTTGATGGACAGCCTTCTTTTCAGGGTACATTTACAACTGGAACAAGCAAAGAGGTTAAAGGAACAAACAAAATTGAATTGGTCAGTGTCGGAAATGCAGGAGGTCTTTCGGTTACTTTAAACGGCAAAGCCTTGCCTAGTTTAGGGAAAGCAGGCGAGGTTCTCCATAATATCATTTTAACTAAAGATAGTTTAAATCAACCTTAAGATATTTAAGTATAAAGGAGCGATTGTTTTGGCTAAAGATTCTTCATTTGATATTGTTTCCAAAGTGGATATGCCGGAGGTAGATAATGCAGTTCAGCAGGCCCAGAAAGAACTCGCAAACCGGTTCGATTTTAAGAACAGCAAATCATCCATTAAGCTTGAGGCGGATATGATTGTTTTGATCTCAGATGACGACTTTAAATTATCCAATGTTGTTGACATTCTGGAAAGTAAACTCGTTAAACGAGGGGTTTCCTTGAGAGCGTTGGAGTACGGGAAGTCTAAACCGGCTGCAGGGGACACAGTTAGGCAGGAAGTTAAACTGGTCCAAGGAATTGCCCAGGAAAAGTCAAAGCTAATTAACAAGGTCCTTAAAGATAATAAAGTAAAAGTAGTTAGTTCAATCCAAGGTGATGAGATTCGGGTAACGGGTAAGAATAAAGATGACCTCCAAGCGGCTATTACCCTCCTACGTAAGGAAGACTTTGGCATCGAACTACAGTTTATCAACTATCGGTAAAGAGGGATTGTCCCTCTTTTCTCTTTTGTACTAATATTTGTGTTGTGTTAAACGGAAAGGTGATAATATGCGTATACGGAACTTTTTACCTATAAACCGATCGGATATGGAGGCACGCGGCTGGGATGAACTAGATTTTCTTCTAATTACCGGCGACGCATATGTAGATCATCCAAGCTTTGGGATTGCAGTTATTGCTCGTGTCTTGGAAAATAATAATTATCGTGTGGGAATTGTGGCTCAGCCCAATTGGAAGGATCTTCGGGATTTTCGAGTGATGGGGAAACCCCGCTTGGCTTGTTTGATATCCGGAGGAAATCTTGATTCTATGGTTAATCACTATACTGCGGCTAAAAAGAAACGTCATAAGGACGCCTACTCTCCTGGTGGAAAGTCAGGGCTCCGTCCGGACCGATCAACAATTGCTTATTCAAATCGTGTACGGGAAGCGCTTCCGGGTGTTCCGGTAATTATTGGGGGACTTGAGGCTTCATTAAGGCGATTTGCCCATTATGACTATTGGAGTAATGACGTTCGGAGGTCCATCCTACTCGATAGTCAAGCTGATTTGCTTGTCTTTGGGATGGGAGAAACGTCGATTGTGGAGGTCGCTGAACGTCTAAATAACGGAGTACCGATTGATCAGATTACGGATGTGAGAGGAACGATGGTTCCTTTAACTGGAGAAGTTGTACCTCAAGATACCATTGTTCTGTCAAGTTTTGATGACGTTGCTACTGAAAAGAAAAAGTATGCCGAGGCTTTTTGGGTGCAATATAGCCAGCAGGACCCTTTTCGAGGGAAACCCATGTATCAATCTCACGGACGCAAAAGTGTGTTGCAAAATCGGCCTTCACTGCCCTTGTCACAAGCAGAAATGGATACCATTTATGCTTTGCCTTTTATGGGGACGTATCATCCATCGTATGAAGACCAAGGGGGAGTTCCGGCTATTGAAGAAGTGGAATTTAGCCTTACTAGCGTCAGAGGATGTTATGGTGCATGCTCTTTTTGTGCCTTAACCTTTCATCAGGGGCGAATTGTTCAAAGCCGAAGCGCTGAATCGATTATTCGAGAAGCTGAGCTGATGACTTGGAATGATCGCTTTAAAGGATATATCCACGATGTAGGAGGCCCAACAGCTAACTTTCGTCGGCCGGCTTGCAAGGAGCAATTGAACAGGGGAGCTTGTGCACATAAACAGTGCCTTTTCCCGGAACCGTGCGATAAACTAGAAAATGATCATGAGGAATACCTGGATCTCTTACGCCGCCTTCGCAGTTTGCCGAAGGTAAAGAAGGTATTTGTCCGTTCCGGTATCCGTTATGATGCAGTATTAGCAGATCGAAATTCTGGGTTTATACGTGAGCTTTGTGAGCACCATGTCAGCGGTCAATTGAAAGTAGCTCCGGAACATGTTAGTAAGGAAGTTCTTCGTCTCATGGGCAAACCAGGCAAAGCCGTGTACGAAGAATTTGTGCAGCGGTTCCGTGAGGCTAATGAAAAACTAGGGAAAGAACAATATCTCGTTCCCTATTTGATGTCTTCTCACCCAGGAAGTACTCTGAAAGAAGCTATCGAATTGGCTGAATATGTTCGAGACATGGGTGTCAATCCTGAACAAGTCCAGGATTTTATCCCGACTCCGGGAACACTCTCCACCTGTATGTACTATACCGGTTTAGATCCCCATAGCATGGAGCCAGTATATATCCCGCGTAGCATGCATGAGAAGGCAATGCAGAGGGCTTTAATTCAGTATCGTAGTCCTAAAAATCATGGGTTAGTGGAAGAGGCTTTACGTTTAGCTCATCGTGAGGATCTAATCGGGTATGGACCAAAATGTCTGATTCGACCCAAAAAATATGTGCGAGCTGATCAAATAGATAAGGATAATAACGATAGTAGTAAGCCAAGTAAGCCGAGCAAGGGACGAGTGAGACGATCTGGCATGAAGAGCAAGAGTGTAGGCGGCAAAGAGGTACTGTCTAAAGGCGTACGAAGCAAAGCAGCACCAATCAAAGGAGCGCAAGGTAAAGAAACATCTTTTAAGAGCGCGCAGAGTAAAGAACCTCGCAATAAAGGTGCGCGAAGCATAGAAGCACCGAGCCAAGTTTTGCAGAGCAAAGAGTCACGCTACAAGGATGCTCGGAGAGAAGTGTCAGCTCCTTACAAAGGTGCACCAGGTAAAGCGGGACGTTACAAGGATGCGCGGAGAGCAGATGCGGCACCCTACAAGAGCGAACCAGGCGAACCAGGCAAAGCAAGTAGATACAGAGATGCCCGAGCGGTAGAAAAAGCACCTTATAAGCGTTCGCCAGGCGAAGTAGGAGGGTACAAAGCTGAGCGGAGCTTAGTCACCCCATACAAAGGTGCTCCGAGCAAAGCGGGTGGGTTTAAAGACGCACGGAGCGGAGAGACCCCACTCAAGGGCACGCCAGACAAAGTGGGACGCTACAAGAATCCTCGGGGTGTAGAAGCACCATATAAAGGAATACAGCGCAAGGAAGTAGCGTACAAAGGGGCACAAAGTAAAGAGGCGACGAGCGAGGGTACTCCAGACAAGGAAAAGGCACGTTTTTGGAGGGGACCCGATAATTTACTCCATAAGGGTAAAAGGAAACATCGTGGAGGCAAGAAAGATAAATCACCCCTATAAGATCCTCTTTAGTGCAATCGGTGATTGCCAAAGGTCTTGCTCTGAGAGAGTAAGTCGATTTTGTTATATCGGCATTCAAGAAATACACTCCTGCGCAGATTTCAACGTTAGGAGGGTGTTTCTTTTTTTGTACTAGTCAGACTTCTATGCCGTTGCGCGGCACCACTGACGAATGAAAATTTTGTCCATACTTATTACTATCAATAATGATGCAGGCAAGTAATGTCGTCGTTTGATGTCCATGCTTGTACGGATGTTTATGGATTTGGACTTCTGTTGGTAATAACGAACGCTTATCCAATGTTACCATTAAAGGTACGCTGTTTATTGATCCGGGGGAAAACGGAAGACATGGTTCAAATTGAACGGTATGCCCAGATTTCACTAAAGTCTATGTACGATTTCTATATTTCAAATACTCTATAAAACGTTTGACAGCAAGTGAGGCGGTCTTTGAATCTTTCATCACGATACCGATCTTACGGTATGCAGCGACCTCCAATTCCTTTTTGACAATTCTGTAAGGGGTGCGCTGTAAAATCAATTCCGGCAATATACTGATACCCAACCCATTTTCTACTATTGACATAATTGCATAGTCATCCCAAGTTGTGAAACGTACATTGGGGATAATATTATGCCTTACAAAAATTTCTGATATTTCGGTTTCCGCTCCTTTTTCCAAAAGCATAAAAGGTTCTCCGACTAAATCTTTAATTGGGAAGTACTCGTGTTCAGCCATCGGATGATTTTCAGGCAAAATTACCAGCAATTTGTCCTGCTAAGAAAACGCTCTCTAGTTCAGGCTTTGTAGGAAGTCTAAGAAATCCACAATCGACGCGTCCATCAATTATCCAACTTTCAATTTCAGTATAGTCGCCAAGGAGTAGCTCAAACTCTATGTTGGGATGGGTGGTCTGACCGTTCTTGTTTTTCTAGGGAAAACCGGATCCACTAGAACAAAACATAACAACAAAAGGGCAAATCCTGTCGAATCCATTGATTTATTTTAATGTTTAAAATAAAATATAATAAAGAATAATTAAACTGACCGGTCGTTCTAAGATAGAAGGAAAAGAATAAAATGAGCAAACGCAAAATTGAAGGATCACTGACAAAAAAACATATTGTTGACCAGGTAAGAAGTCTATTTGCAGAAAAGGGGTATACAGCCACTTCTATGAATGATATCTGCGAAGCAACTGGATGCAGCCGAGGTAATATATATTATCATTTTAAAAGTAAAGAAGATTTGTTTTTTCATCTAGCGATTCAAGAAATGATGGAATTTAGGGATGATATAGAGAGGATAACTTCACAGAATCAATCTTCCATCGATAGACTGTATGCATACGTTGATTTTTTTGCAGATACTTTACAACGTCCCTTGACCAGGGCAGTAGAAGAGTTCACTAGAATTGAAGGATTAGAATCGGAAATGGTCCAAAAAATAAGGGGCGGTTTTTTTATCGGAGTCTCAACCTTTGAAAAATACATAGCAGAGGGAATTGCCAGAGGGGAATTTAAGAATGGGGATTCTGGAATAGTGACGGTATTGATTTTTAGTATGATTACAGGACTGCGGAATTATGCTTTACTTGGGGATGTTGAGAAGAATGAAAGGAAAGAAACATTCCGTAAGGCTACGACGTTGTTATTACAAGGGATTGCCGGTAAGAAATAAATACTTAATTATTTTAGAACGAACGGTCTTTTTCAAAGATAAATATTAACTAAGATTGGGAGGAATGACATTACAATAAATGGAATATATAACACGTTGATAACGTGGATAATTTCCATGTAATATATTTTCACATTATTAGAACGACCGGTCAGTTTAAGCGTGTTTAAGTAATCATGGTATTTGCCGTATTAAAAATAAAGGAGAGAATAATTTATGAATGTACAAACATTTCACCCTTATCGTTCAGAAAAAGCTCAGCAAGAATATCTTGAATATTATGACAAGAAAGCTAAAATTTGGCCCGTTCCGTCTCACACTGAATTTATTGAGACATCTTATGGCCATACATTTGTCAGAATTAGTGGACCTGATAATGCTCCACCCCTAGTACTACTTCCAGGCCTAAATTATGATTCAATGTCGTCGTGGTATCATAATATAGAAGCACTATCTACAAAATATAGAACTTATGCTATTGATAATATTTATGATTGTGGCCGAAGTGTATATTCACGGCTACTAACAAATTTGGATGATTTTGTAAATTGGTTAGATGAATTATTTAATGAACTTGAATTTGAAAATAAAATAAACCTAATGGGCTTATCTTTTGGAGCCTGCTTAACAGCTCAGTATATTTTACGTTTTCCCGAGCGAATTAATAAAGCTATTATGATTGCTCCGGCTGGTACTATTTTACCTTTGTCTTCAAAGCTCATACTACGTATGATTTTAACAATTATACCATTGAAATACTGTCTAAAAAGCTTTATGTTCTGGCTTTTAAAAGATTGGGTAACAAAAAGTGATACAGACCGAGAAAGCTGTGAAAATTTGATACAGGAATTTTTTCTGACCAGAAAATGTTTTAAGCCAAAACGACTGATCCAACCAACAGTTTTGAAAGATGAACAATTGCAAAATATCAGAGTACCTATGTTTTATATGGTCGGTGAAAACGAAAAAATGTATTCCGCTCAAGAAGCTGTAGAACGCCTTAATAAAATTGCGCCTCAAATAAAAACTGAAATCATACTTAATTCTGGGCACGATTTGGCTTTTTCTCAAGCTGAAATTGTAAACAGTAAAATCCTTGAGTTTTTACAATCATAGAATTAATTTGGCAAAAGGTTTGAAAACACCGCAGGGGTGGCGTTCTTGGTAAACAGAAACGTAGGGATATAGAGGGGTGAGAGCGGCATTTTTGATGGCATAATCGCAAGAGTGACAAGCAAGGCTTACCATATTGATAACTCTATGCCTGGGTACTTTGTTGATTGTTTTATATCCTTTAATTTAAGAAAGATAATATTTACTTTGCAAGGCTTAGTCTGTATGTCGGTTCCTTTGTACTTATTTTGTTGTGCTATTGATATTATATGTTCGACGTCTCAGGGATAGGCTAGGGGTTTTAGGGGCTTAGGGTTTTATAGGGAAAAGTTGAAATAGTTCTATGAAGAGTGTATACTCAATGCATAGTACTTAAATAAATTAAGTACTTAAATTATTGAGAGGTGATATTATGGAAAAAGATACTGTTGAAAGAGTTGAACGGGATATTCAATTAATTAAGGAAGTAATCGAAAACACCTCTAAGTCTATTTCCGAATTAAGTAAGACTTTTATTCTACTTGGGTTTCTCTTACTAGGAGCAAGCATAATGAACTCATTAAGCCATTTATTAGTTGCAATTATTCCTGAAACACTATTTTTTGCATCAGCATTAATATTTGTACTATTAATAATTGCGGGTATGTGTATAATATTTTATAAAGCTTATAAGACCCCTATGATGGGTGTTGGAAAACAATTGGTAAGAATTTGGATCTGTATTATAATTTTTCAGATAGTATCAGGTATTTTAAATAACGCTATACTTCCAAATATCTTTAGTATGCATAGTCCTGATAATTGGCATGTTTCAACATCCTTAAACTATCTTGCTTATGCAGTTGGATTTCTTTGTATGGGTGTATTTACGGACTTTAAAATATCAAATTTATTAGCACTATTATACGTAGTCATAGGCCTATTTTATATACTCCCTAACCCACTCACTTCTGTGAAATTTTTAAATACTAATCCGAGCTTTTTTCGATTAACTGAAGTTATAGATTATGGAGTTAGCTTATTGATTCCAATTACATTTCTGCTGATTGGATATTATTTAAAAAGTAAAAAGTGTAAGGTGAGCAAACGTGAATTTCAAATCAATTCCTGAGATCTTTCAATCTAGAGTTAGATTAGCTATTATATCAGCACTTCTTACAGGAGACAAAACCTTTAGCCAAATAAAGGGGATAACACATGCAGCTGACGGAAGTCTCAATATGCATCTAGTAAAACTTGAAGAGATTAAATTTGTTAGTTCAAAAAAGGAGTTTGTCGATAAAAGGCCAAGGAGTACATATTCATTAACTCAAACAGGAAAGACGGAATTTAAAGAATATGTAAAATTATTAGAACAAATTTTGAAGGAATCAAAATAACGTTAAATAAAACCACAAATTATCGAAGCCCCCTCGTTCCAATCGGATGAGGGGGCCAGATTGCTTTTTTCAAGCCTATCTAGTAAAATAATAATCAAAGATAGGAGTTGAAAAGATGCGTAATTATTCTTGCTAAATATTTAAAGCATAATGACATAATGAACGGTGGCAGATACCGCTTGTTTTGTTGTGCTTACGCAAGAAAGTTACTATCTCTTTTCACTCAAATAATACATCCTTACCATACTCTATATGGGTCTGGCTTTGCTGTGTATTTGCGAGCTGCAAGAATTAGCTTTCTTGCAGCTCATAATTTTTTACACAGGAGGACAAAATTATGTCTCTAATAAACGTAACAAATCTTACCTTTACCTATGATGGCAGTTACGATAATCTTTTTGAGAATGTAAGCTTTCAGATAGACACTAATTGGAAATTGGGCTTCACCGGCAGAAATGGCAGAGGAAAGACAACCTTTCTCCATTTGTTGCTTGGCAAATACGAATATAGTGGCAGCATTTCTGCAAGAGTCAGTTTCGAGTATTTTCCGTACGAGGTGGCAGACAAAGAAAACAATACGACTAATGTAATTGATAGCATCTGTCCGGATTATCTTCATTGGGAGCTTATGCGAGAGTTAAATCTCCTTGACGTTTCGGAAGATGTTTTGCATCGTCCATTTTATACTCTCAGCAATGGCGAACAAACCAAAGTGCTGCTGGTGGCATTGTTTTTAAAAGAAAACAGCTTGCTGTTGATCGATGAACCAACCAACCACCTTGATATGAAGGCCAGAAAGCTTGTCAGTGATTATTTAAGGTCGAAGCAGGGCTTTATTTTGGTATCTCATGACAGGGCCTTTCTCGACAGTTGTATCGACCACATTCTTTCAATCAACAAAACGAATATCGAAATTCAAAAGGGCAACTTTTCTTCTTGGTGGCGGAATAAAGAAATGCGAGACAATTTTGAGCTTGATGAAAACAGAAAGTTCAAAAAGGATATCAAGCGTTTAACAAATGCGGCTAGACAGGTTTCCGATTGGTCGGATAAAACAGAAAAAACTAAAATTGGTGGCAAACAAGCGTCCGGATCGAAGCTTGATAAGGGTTATATTGGTCATAAGGCTGCGAAAATGATGGCTCGTTCAAAAGCAATCGAGGCGAGGCAGCAAGCGGCAATTGAAGAGAAATCTATGCTTCTCAAAAATATTGAAAGCGCGGAAAATTTAAAAATATTCCCAATTACATATTACTCCAGCAGGCTTGCGGAACTTGAAAACATTTCAATATATTATGGCGAAAAGGCTGCTTGTACAGGAGTAAGCTTCGTTATTGAACGGGGTGACCGAATCGCTCTTAACGGAAGGAACGGTTCTGGGAAATCAAGCATCTTAAAACTTATTTGTGGAGAGCAAATAATCTATACAGGTTCTTTCAGTAAAGGTAGCCAGCTCAAAATATCCTATGTTTCACAGGATACAGCTTTTCTACGAGGAAATTTGACCGACTATGCCGCTGACGTCGGTATTGATGAAAGTCTTTTCAAGACGATTCTTCGAAAACTTGATTTTTCAAGACTGCAATTTGAAAAGGATATATCGGATTTCAGTGGAGGTCAAAAGAAAAAAGTGTTGCTTGCTAAAAGTCTATGCGAACAAGCGCATCTCTATATTTGGGATGAACCACTCAACTATATTGATGTACTTTCCCGTATACAGATCGAAGAACTGTTACTTGAATACCAACCAACTATTTTATTTGTCGAGCATGACAGAAAATTCAACGAGAATATTGCGACAAAGTTTATAAATATCTGAATTATCATCAAGCAACAGCTAACAATACACCGCTTCTTCTCCTCGTCATCCCAAGGTTGTTTCCCGTAGGACCAAGCCACAGGAAGTTCGTAGCTTTGAGAGCGTGTAGAGAGGAACTGATGCGCGAGTTAAGGATGCAAGTCAAGAACCGTCCTCGATTTGAGTAAAAATCGTTGATCGTCAAAGCCTAGCATGTCTGTTCGGAGGTTCAAAACTAGATCTCTTCGTCTTCGTCCGGCGGGTGATTGATGAAGTACTCACGTTCAAGAAGCTCGTGAAACTCCTCCGGTACGGGCACGGCAAACTTGGATGGGGCTTCATCGCGAGCACCCATTTTGATGACTAGATCATAACTGCCGTCCGGATTTTTGCGCGGCCGCGACTGTTTAAGCATGGTCTCTTCGCGGTCGATGTGTTCTTGTACTGCCTTATCACACCAAGTGAAAAAGCGTTCTTGCAGGTCATTGAGGTACTCTACCATTATCGGACCCTCCCTCGCAGTTTGTTTCGTGGATTAGTAACATTATGACACAATCTGTCTTCTACTTTCAAAGAGAAATACCCTTCAACCTTTTCTCGGTAATTCCTTTAGAAGATTCGTAATGTATTCAGATGTTAGTAGTACAAAATGCTAACACATAATATACCACACATTTATTGTAAATTCTCCTAATTTAGCAGCCGAGATTTTGGGTATCTCCGGAAAAGTGAACTCGTTCAGCTTAAGCTGAACATCGAGACTTCGGTGGCATAAGTCTCCACTGGGGACTTATGCCGAAGGCGTTGAACCCCTGAAAAATACTTTCGCGCCGTAGGATGGAGTCTACCTCCTTCGCCGCCAAGTGTTTCTATTGGGAAGGCGGCTCGGCGATACTCTATCCTACAGCGTTTAGTATTCGTTAAGGGTTGTGCGCTTTCGGCGATACTCTCCACTGGAGACTATCGTTACCGAAGCAGAGTACGGGGGACCCACTCCCACTTGAAGTGGGAGTCTTACGATTAGATAAAAAGCCAGAGCGTATAGCTCTGGCTGAAATAAACTACCCGATTATTTTTGGGGGTACATTCAATAATTAATTGCAACCTATTATTGGCAAAAGTGAGTAGATAGTGAGGGTTATTCGATCTTTTTAAGTACATAGTATTCCGGCGTCATACCTCTATTAGTATAGTCCCCACTTTTCCATTCATAGAACATATAAGCTGTTCCATTTATCTCCTTTACTTCACATTTGCTTGCCGTTTTATTTCCTCTACTAATAATCATACCTTTAGTCCAAATTAATGAAGATGAGGATTCACCTTTTGTTGTCGTGACCGTCAATTTACCGTTTTCTTCAACAGCTAAGCCTGTCAGATACAGATCACCCATCCAGCTACTTACTTCAGGTTTGAAACTAGCAATAGTTTTAACAAAATCTACGCTTTCCCATTTTCCTTTCATTTGAGTATCATCAATAAAAGGATAATCAATTTTATCTTCAGTCTTATGAGCAACTTGATAATTTGAATAGTCATTACTATCAACTTTCTTTAAAACGTAGTAGTATGGTTTCATATTCCTGAATATATAATCACCGCTCTTCCATTCTAAATACATATAGGTTGATCCATTAACTTTTTTAATAACATATTCGCTTGCAGTTTTTTCTTGGATATTTAGGACTTTGTCTTTTGTCCAATTAACTGCCGAAATGGCTAGATTTCCATTTTCAATCGAACTTAATATTTTACCTTGTTTAGTAAAGGCTAATGAACTTAGATATAACTTCTCTTTCCAGGATATTATGCCAGGAACAAAATCATCAACTTTCTCGACAAAATCAACTGACTCCCATTTTCCTATTACCCGGGGATCGTTAACAAAAGGGTAATCTGTTTTGTCAATATTCCTCATTATGCCAGCAAACGCAACAGAACCGATAGCAAAAAAAATAAGCACAGCTACTAAAATTATTGCGGTTTGCTTTTTAGGTTTAATTGTTTTCCGGTTATTGTTAAGATGCATATTCCAAGTGGACTCAAATGAAATTGACTGAGAATGATGTTCCAAGGCTTTTTCTAAAACAATTCCAATATCACTGTTAGAGGGTTTCAAATGTATCTCCTCCTTTATTCAAAAATTCAAAATCATTTTCTGGAAGTCGTCCTCTAAGCGTACTTAGGGCTGAATTAAGTCTCGACTTGCAGGTGCCTAGTGGAATTCCCAAAGAATCTGATATTTCCTTGAGCTTCATTCCTGAGTAGAAATGCAAAATCACCATCTCCCTACTTTTATAATGTAAAGTGCTTATCTCCCTCCACAACTCATTTTCTTCTTCAGTTTTAAAAACAGTGTTTTCTACTAGATTTAAACAGCTTTTCTCAGGTAACTGGCCAATAAATTTCAACCATTTTTGTTTTCGCAACATATTCCTTGTGATATTTAATGTTACTTTATAAAGCCACGGCTGGATTGGCTTGGAAGGATTGAAGGTATAATATTTTCGAAACACTTGGATAAATGTTTCCTGTGTAATATCATCCGCCAACTCTTTTGATTTTGTAAGGAATAGAGCAACTCTATAAATGTAGTTTGAATGTTCCTTGAAAATCATTTCAGCTTTTTCTTTGGAAATTTCATTACTCAATGATAGTCCTCCTTTCACCTCGGTTATCCTATATACACATCAAAGCTGAATAAGGTTCGATAGAATATATAATTTCGATTAGAGAATAAAAGATTCGGTTAAAGGAACAGGTAAGAATAGCTATAAAGACATATCTAGTTCTGTGAATTTAAGGTTTCGGCCGTAATCGAGTATAGGTCGTGTAATTTAGTGGGTGGAAATCCCGTTTGGTAAGACGCAAGTCACGTCATCAATAGCAGAGCTGGGGAGTGTTGAGACATAAAAAATCATCCTTACTGAATAGCTAGAATCATCCAGTAAAGATGATATCGATAGATGAAGGAAGCAAGAGAACCGTCCCCTTGCTTCCCACTTGCGCGTCTCCACAGCGTCTTTGCGTCAACAACGCAAACAGCCCCCCGTTCCAACGTCGTTCCCCCGGCGACCCAAGCTAGAGGAAGTTTCTTAGCTTAGAGAAGCACGGAGAGAGGAATCGCGTCAATGAGTGCAGTCGATAAGGCGTGAAGAAACGCATTGACTTGTCCATGGATGGACTGATGTCGCTGTGCCATGGACGGCAAGGAGCGACCACATGCAGAAAGCCCAGAGGTTATGCGTTTTAGCCTTAGCGACAAGCGAATAGCGATGACGATAGTCTCCGGTGACGATAGTCTCCGGTGGAGAGTATCGCCGAAAGCGCACAACCCTTAACGAATACTAATGCGCTGTAGGATTAGTATCGCCGTAGGCGCAAAGCCAATGACGCACACTTTCGCGCCGTAGGATGTGTGCGAACGTGCTAAGACACTTTCTCCTAATCCCATTCTCCAAACTCATCAATCAACGCATCTTCAACTTCATCAAGAGAAACTCGCCCTATTTCCTTAAGGTGTCCGTCTTCTGACCATTCTAGGAAATCTTCGTAGGTTAAGTCTCGTTCCTCATAGTAAAATTTCAAAAAGGAAAACCATGTCCCCTCTGTGCGACTGTCCTCTTCGTAACGAAGTAGGTAGTATTCAGTCTCTTCAAGTGTACTCTGAAAAAAGATAGCCTGTCCGGGTACGATCAGCATAACAGTGGCATCTGCATACTCACGACCGCTAAACTGAAGAGTAAAAGCCTGTAAGTGGTTTTGATCATTTGTCCTTTGTAGTGGGTCGAGGGACTGTTCTCCATTGGCGATCCAGGTATAAACAGCTTCTGTTGCTTGGGTGCTTTCCATTTCTTCTGCAATATCGTCAATACGGCGCGCGACGATTGGGGGTATTGTGAATTCTTGACAGTGTTTAGAACGACAGTGGTAGATAGGTACATTTTCTATGTGTCCCACTCCATGGATCAAGTCAACAGGAACGATTCGAGTTGTCAGATATCCAGTATCTCCACAGCCGCACGTGTCGAAAGGATCTAACGTTTGATCAAACACACATGACACCTCACTAATATTTCTTAAGGTCTTAGGTACAAAAATGACAAGTCAGTATACCAGTCTATAACTTAGATGTCAGAGGTCAGAAGCCGGATGTGTCAGATCGTTGTATTCCCTTTCTGACCTCTGGTCTCTGATATCCGACCTCTGGAGTGTCTGACGCAAAATATTCTTAGCATCTTTGACTTGTATTCTCTTTCATATGCTTAAATTCTACAAGGATCAAATATCTCCTTTTTCCAGTAAATCTTTATACATTAAATGTTGCCATTTAACACAAACTTTACACAGGGTTAATCTATGCATAACCTTTGTATGGTACATTGTGTGTAGATAAATTATGAATTTGATTAGGAGGAAAATCTTGTGTTTGCTAAAAAGAGTAAATTTCTAACTGGCATATTAACAGGTATGTTGGCTCTTGCACTGGTAGGGTGTGGAGCACAGAACCCGAGTACACAGGCAGGTCAAGATACGGGCAAACCGGTTAACCTTACTGGGGCAGGAAGCACCTTTGCCTATCCTTTACTTAACCAACAAATCGAGGAATATCGTAAAACGAACTCAACGATTATGATTAACTATCAGGGTAATGGTAGTGGAGCTGGAATCAAGCAAGTTTCAGAGCAAACCATAGATTTTGGAGCAACGGATGGTCCAATGACAGATGAGCAGCTGAAGGCTGCCAAAGGGGGCAAGATTCTTCAGATTCCGTTAACACTAGGAGCAGTTGCGGTCACCTATAATATTCCCAATGCCCCGAAAAATCTTAAATTAGGGCCAACAGTACTAGCTGATATTTTCCTTGGTACGATTAGCAATTGGAATGATAAGCGGATTGCAACCGATAATCTAGGTGCAACGTTACCCGATTTAAAAATTGTGGTTGCTCGTCGGTCGGATGGGAGCGGAACTACCTATATTTTTTCAGACTATCTTAGCAGTATAAGCCCAGAATGGTTGAGTAAGGTAGGTAAAGGAACCTCCTTGAATTGGCCTATTGGAATTGGTGGTAAAGGAAACGCCGGTGTTGCAGGTGCTATTCAACAAACGCCGGGTGCTATTGGATATGTAGAGCTCGCTTATGCCGTTCAAAACAACCTGTCCTTTGCTACTTTGCAAAACACAGAAGGAAAATGGGTAGCACCCTCGCTTCAAGGAGCTTCCGCAGCTGCTGCTGCGTCCAAAATTCCTGATGACATGAGAGTATCGCTGGTCAATGCTCCTGGTGTTGACACTTATCCGATTGCTGGTTTCACTTGGGCTTTATTATATCAAGATCAAAAGGACAAAGCTAAAGGGGCAGCGCTTGTCAATTTTCTGAACTGGTCTATTCATGATGGGCAAAAAATTTCGGAAGGATTACTTTATGCGAAGTTGCCAACGGATTTAGTAACTCGTGAAGAAACAATGCTTAAAACGATTACCAGTGAAGGCCAAACTTTGCTAAAGTAGATACAGTGCGAAAAGTCATCATAAGGGTCAGATAAGTGGGAGGGCTCAGCTGGTGCTGGGCTTTTCCAAGGTCCTAATGTATACTTATTAAGTACATATTACCAACATTTTTTAGGAGATGTGAATGTGGAAGGCGAAAGGATCAGAAGAAATGAGTAAGAAGTATAAACTCACGGCTTCTCTGGGAGATAAGACCTTGCGTTTACTGACACTTTTGATGGCCATCAGTGTTTTGGTTCTTATGGTGTGGATGGGGTGGCGGATGCTTGACTCGGCACGTCCCAGTATTGATAAGTTTGGGTTTGGCTTCGTCACTGGTCGTCAGTGGGATCCAGTCAAAGAACAATTTGGAGCTCTTCCGTTTATTTATGGGACCATAGTGACTTCTCTTTTGGCCTTAATTATTGCAGCTCCGATCGGTCTTGGAGTAGCTATTTTTCTTAATGAGATGGCGGCATCAGGGGTTCGTTCGGTTATAGCTTTTTTGGTAGAGATGCTCGCAGCGATTCCCAGTGTAGTTTACGGATTATGGGGAATTTTTGTCTTAGCCCCTTGGTTGAGAGAAACGGTCGAACCGGGACTCGCCAAGTTGCTTGGGTTTATTCCTCTATTTCAAGGCACGCCGCTCGGTTTTGGTATGCTGGCGGGTGGGTTGATTTTGGCTGTTATGATCCTACCGACTATCGCGGCGATATCTGGGGAAGTTATGGCTGCGGTGCCCAATGAACAACGGGAGGCAGCTTTAGCCTTGGGTGCCACGAAGTGGGAAATGATCCGGATAGCGGTTCTGCCTTATGCCAAATCAGGAATTCTAGGCGGAGTTATGCTTGGCTTAGGCCGAGCTCTCGGTGAAACGATGGCGGTAACCATGGTGATTGGAAATCGCCCAGATATTCTTTCCAGCTTATTTGCTCCCGCTTATTCTATGGCTGCGGTTATTGCGAACGAGTTTACAGAAGCGACGTACGATCTTTATTTAAGTGCACTTGTAGAAATAGGCCTTATTCTGTTTGGTATTACTCTTATACTGAATGTTTTTGCTCGACTTTTAGTTTGGTCTGTTGCACGTGGTCCGAAGGGGGGAATCTCGTAATGAATGATCGCCTTCGTAAATATCGCAACCGGATGATGCTGGGTATTTTTATTGTTGCGACACTTACTGCCCTTATTCCGCTGTTCGGAATTCTCGGCTACGTTGTTAAGAATGGACTTAGCGCCTTGAACTTAGAATTTTTCATTAATTTACCGAAGGCAATGGGTGCGCCTGGGGGTGGGATGGCTAATGCGATCGTGGGGACTCTAATCATGGTTTTGATCGCGAGCCTGATCGGGATTCCAGTCGGTATTCTCACTGCAATTTATTTGACAGAGTATGATCGAACCAGTTGGCTTAGTATTGGAGTTCGCTTTGCCACCGATGTCTTGACAGGAATTCCCTCAATTATTGTCGGTATTGTAATATACACTGCGGTTGTTTTGAAAATGGGACATTTTTCTGCCCTAGCAGGCGGCCTTGCACTGGCGATTATTATGATCCCTCTGATAATCCGTTCGACAGAAGAAATGCTGAAACTTGTTTCCCATTCAATTAGGGAAGCGGGGTACGCCCTAGGAATTTCCAAGGGAAGAACAATTTTAAAAATTGTCTTACCGACTGCTGCAAAAGGAATTATCACAGGGGCTATGCTAGCAGTTGCACGTGTATCTGGGGAAACAGCCCCGTTGCTATTCACGGCTTTGGGAAATCAGTACTGGGCCCGTTCTCTTAACGAACCAATTGCGGCCTTACCTGTTCAAATTTATCAGTATGCAACGTCTCCCTATAAAGAGTGGCATCAACAAGCCTGGGCAGGGTCTTTAGTTTTAATATCACTGGTCGTTATTCTAAATTTAATTGCGCGTTTGGCATTTCGCTCGCGGAGCAACTAGAAGGAGGTGGCTTTCTATATGGGTCAGAGTTTAAGTGTTAGTAACCTTGAAGCATGGTATGGGTCTAATAGAACCCTTAAAGGCATAAATATGGAAATTTCACCAAAACAGGTCACGGCGATCATCGGTCCGTCGGGATGCGGTAAATCAACTTTCGTCCGTTGCATTAATCGCATGCATGAGACCTTGCCAGGAACAAAAGTAAAAGGTGAAATCCTTTTGGATGGGGAAAGTATTTATGATCAAGATCCGGTGGCCTTGCGTAAAATGGTAGGCATGGTATTTCAGAAGGCGAATCCATTTCCTTCAATGAGTATTTATGATAATGTTGTGGCTGGGCTAAGACTTAATGGTATGAAAAACAGGCAAACGTTACATGCTAGTGCGGAAAAAAGCTTGCGTATGGCGGCTTTATGGGATGAAGTGAAAGATCGTTTGAATTATTCGGGTATGAGCTTGTCGGGTGGACAGCAACAGCGTCTATGTATAGCCAGGGCTCTGGCGGTTGAACCATCGGTATTGCTCATGGATGAACCGGCATCTGCGCTTGATCCAATAGCAACTACACACATTGAAGAATTAATCCGAGAGCTTAAAGAGAATTATACAATTCTCATTGTGACTCATAATATGCAACAGGCCGCTCGAATAGCAGATTCGACGGCGTTCTTTCTAAACGGAGAACTGGTGGAACATGGACCGACTTCCGAAATATTTACTAATCCACACGATAAACGAACGGAAGATTATATTACAGGGCGTTTCGGATAAAGAAGGGGGAGAATCAATGCGTCAGTCACTCAATGAAGGACAGCTAATTTTGAATAATCTACTCAAAGAAATGGGCCAAGAAGTCGAAAAGATCCTACAAGGGTGTATGCAAAGCCTAATAACCCTAGACCGAGCCCAAGCAGAATTTTGGATTGCAGAGGATCAATTGGTCAATGATTTTGAGCGGCAGGTGGATGATACCTGTGTGCGTTTGATCGCAACTCAGCAACCGGTTGCCAAGGACTTAAGAAAGATTATTTCGGCAATGAAAATATCGACAGATCTTGAACGGATGGCCGATTTGGCCATTGACATTGCTAAGGTAGTGCGGAGAATTGAGGGACCTCTATGTAAGCCGCTCATTGATATCCCACTGATGGCCGAAAAGGCACTTGGCATGATGAGGCAGGGTATTGAAGCATATAGTAAAGAGGACATGGAGCTAGCTCATAATCTGGCGGTACAAGATGACGAAGTTGACCATCTGTATAAACAAATCGTACGTGATCTCTTAGTCATCATGGCCGAAAATCCAGAAATATTAGATCAAGGGATGTACCTGACTTTTGTGGGTCGCTATCTCGAACGAATTGCTGACCACGCGACAAATATCGGTGAAAATGTGATCTATATCTCGACCGCCGCACGGAAGGACCTTAATAAATAGTTTTAGAAGCTAGAACCACAGGGAAGAGTGGCATCATAGCCATCACTTTTACTGTGGTTAATATTTTTTGACCTTGTGGGAGTGTTAGTTTATACTAGAATAGGTAGACCAGTGAACTCGTTCAACTTAAAGTTGAACATCGAAGAACACGGGGTACTACTCCCACTTGTAGAAGTGGGAGTCTCACGATTGGATGATATGAGGTGTAAGGTTGACGAAGAAAGTTGCAGTTGTCACTTTGGGATGCCCGAAGAATCAAGTGGACAGCGAAATAATGTCCGGATTACTAGCCCAGGATTATATCTTTATAGAAACCCCCGAAGAAGCGGATATTATTGTAGTTAATACCTGCACTTTTATACAATCGGCTAAGGAAGAATCGATTGAAACTATCTTTGAGATGTCTCGTTTTAAAGAATCCGGCCCTTGTCAGACCCTAATTGCGACCGGGTGTTTGGCGCAGCAGTATGGGCAAGAATTAATGCAGGATATTCCTGAATTAGATGGTGTTTTGGGAACTGGAAATATTGATGAAATTACCAAAGTAGTACAAGCCTGTTCGGGGACACGAACGACACTTATTAAAGAAGGAACACCTATGTTTCTTTATGATGAGTTGATGCCTCGTAAACGATTGACACCCAATTATTTAGCATATGTAAAGGTAGCGGAGGGCTGCGATAACTATTGTACTTATTGTGTCATTCCGTATGTACGCGGACATTTCCGCAGCCGTCCAGAAGAATCTGTGCTGCGCGAAGTTCAGGAAATGGCCGCTCAAGGGGTTAAGGAAATTATGGTTATGGCTCAGGATACCACCCGCTACGGACACGACCTTTATGCAGAGCTCCGCCTGCCACAGCTAATTCAGCAGCTCGCTCGGATTGAGGGTATTAAATGGATTCGGCTTATGTATTGTTATCCTGAACGATTTACTGATGAACTGATTGAAACGATGCGTTTGGAACCTAAAGTTTGTAGGTACATTGATTTACCTTTACAACACGCAAATAATAAAATCTTAAAAGAAATGAATCGACGCGGAACCATCGAAGAGGCTGAAAAGCTGATTGGAAAATTGCGCGACGCTATGCCCGACATTACCATTCGAACGACTATGATCACGGGTTTCCCGGGAGAAACAGAACAGGAATTTCAAACGATGGTTAGCTTTGTTCAGCGTGTTCAGTTCGATCGTCTGGGGGTGTTTGCCTATTCTCAAGAAGAGAATACGCCCGCGGGTCTTCGAGCGGATCAAGTATTACCAGAAGTTCGAGAACAACGCCGAGAACAGATTATGCAGATCCAACAAGAGATCGCTCTAGGGAGACAACAGCGTTGGGTTGGACGGCTCGTTACGGTGATGCTTGAGCAGAAACTGCCAGACGGACGGTGGATGGGAAGGACTGAAGGGGACGCTCCAGAAATCGATGGGCAAGTTTATATCACAAGTACCCAGACCTCACTTCAGGTGGGTGACATGATTAAAGTTCGCATCCTTGAGGCGGATAGCTACGATTTAATAGGAGAGGTTGTTTCGTGAATCTACCCAATCGCTTAACACTGGCTCGGATTATTTTAATACCGGTGTTTATGACCTTTCTACTGCTTAAAATTCCTAAAGGTCATGAGCTTTTTCCCCATCAAGATCTTGTGGCAGCAATAATCTTTATTTTAGCTGCCGCGACAGATGGGTTAGATGGCTATGTCGCTCGCAAGCGAAATCAGGTTACGAATTTGGGTAAATTCATGGATCCGCTGGCCGATAAACTTTTAGTTTCCGCTGCCCTGATCTCCTTAGTACAGCTTGGAGATGTGACGGCTTGGGTTGCTTGGATTATCTTAGCCAGAGAGTTTGCTGTGACGGGACTACGAGCCATAGCAGCGGTGGACAGAGTTGTGATCAGTGCTAGTCCACTCGGTAAAATTAAGACTGTTACCCAAATTATTGCTATTTCGGCAATTTTACTGCGCGACTGGCCTCTTTCCTTAATCGGTATTCATATTGGTCAACCTTTTTTATACATCGCCTTGTTCTTTACAGTAATTTCAGGTCTTGATTATTTGTTCAAAGCTCGTAAATTATTACATAAATGAGTTCATGATAATAGTAAGGGCAATTCATAAATTGCCCCTACGTATATAGAATGAGACGGTTATGCACAAAGCATCGTGCTACTAACGTCTCATTTTCATGTTCTTATCCAAATCGTAAGACTCCCACTTCTACAAGTGGGAGTGGTACACCTTATTCTGCTTCGGTGACGAAAGCCTCCAGTACGATAGTCTCCGGTACGATAGTCTCCAGTGGAGAGTATCGCCGAAGCCGTGATCCCAATAGGAATACTCACCAGCGTAGGATAGAGTATCGCCGAAGCCGTGATCCCTAAAGGAATACTTATCGGCGTAGGATAGGGTTTCGCCGAGCCGCCCTTTCTTGATAGGAATCCTTGGCGGCGAAGGAGGTAGAGTCCATCCTACGGCGCGAAAGTATTTTTCAGGGGTTCAGCGCCTTCGGCATAAGTCTCCACTGACGATAGTCTCCTGTGGAGAGTATCGCCGAAGCGCACGGCCCTAAACGAATACTTCGCGCGTAGGATGACTTATGTCACCGAAGACTCGATGTTCAACTTTAGTTGAACGAGTTCACTGTCTATTTTTGGCTTATATGGGTATAAGATCTTCTTCAAACTGATATACATCGTGATATAATGTCGATATTGCATGGAGTATAGCAGACTGGAGGAAGATGAAATGGGAAAACAGCGAATAATGCTGATAAGCCTAGTTGGTTTCCTGATATTTGGCTTGTTATTAGGCGCTAAAGTTGTCTATCAGAAAAAGTGGATAGATGTTACCATCATAAGTCAAAGTCAGCAAATCCCAGGTGTCGTTTCCGCTAAAATCTTAAAAAATAATGGCCAAAGTGAGATGGATGTGGTTACTAATCACATGACGAACCTTCGGCAAGCAAGTCTTGCCTTAGAAAAATTAGCTGGTGAATTACCGATTCGATACCTTGATCGAAATAATGATACCCTTAACAAACTTTTTGGCCAAATGCAGTTTGCGTTCCAAGAAGGAATTGCCCGTGGGAATTTCACAGAGATGGCCCAAAACGTTAGAACTCTGGCTGAAAAAGCAGGAGTACAGCTAGAACTAGAAATAGACAATAATGCCATTTACGTGATCTTGAATCAAGGGGATGCTCAACTGCTTGAGGTGATCGAACGGCATGGGCAAGTGAAATATTTACCAACTGAAAAACAAGAGGACTTTTTATAGAAAGGAGCGAGAGTGTGAAACGAGATATTCTAATAGGCTTGGGGGTAGGGGTCTTCACCTTTCTACTGGTCATGGGATACAACGTGCTTCCCATTGGGTTACTCCTTGTGGGGGCTTATTTCATGTGGACCTTTGTCCTATCGCGTCAAGTTTTAAAAAATGGCAATGGGGTGTCCATTGCCACCACCACGATCAATTTTGAGGACATCGGGGGACAGAGTGTCGCGAAAAAGGAACTTCAAGAAGCATTAGATTTTTTACTTTACTCTGATCGAATGAAGGCCTTAGGTATTCGTCCGTTGAAAGGAATATTGTTATCTGGTCCGACAGGCACTGGCAAAACATTATTAGCTAAAGCTGCAGCTAAGTACACCGATTCGGCTTTCCTGTCGGTATCTGGAAGTGAATTTGTCGAGATGTATGCAGGAGTAGGGGCAGAACGGGTACGCGGACTATTTCGAAGAGCACGAGAAATGGTCCGGAAGGAAAAGAAAACGAGTGCGATAATTTTCATTGATGAGATGGATATTTTAGGGGCAAAGCGCGGAAGTAACGTTTCTCATCATGAGTATGACCAAACCCTTAATCAACTATTAGTAGAAATGGACGGTTTAAAGGCAGAGCAAGGGTCCCATATTTTAGTAATGGCAGCAACGAACCGCCCAGAAGCCTTAGACGCGGCTTTACTTCGACCAGGTCGTTTTGACCGGCAAGTTAAAGTCGATCTTCCCGATAAAGAAGGTCGAGTGGCGATTTTGAAAATCCACACGAAAAATAAACCGTTAGCCAAGGAGGTTAATCTTGAAGAAATTGCCCACGAAACCTTCGGATTTTCCGGAGCTCATTTGGAGAGTGTGACTAATGAGGCGGCAATTTTTGCCCTGCGTGAAGAGGCGAATGAAATTACTGAGCACCATTTACATGAAGCTGTCGAGAAAGTGATGTTGGGAGAAAAACTTGATCGGAAACCAACTCCAGAGGAATTGAGGCGCATAGCTATCCATGAGAGCGGACATGCCATGCTTGCAGAAAAGGTTCGACCAAACTCGGTAGCTCAAATTTCCATCCGTTCCCGGGGAAACGCCTTGGGATATGTTCGTCATTACCCAAAGGACGATTTATATCTGTATACACAGGCGATGCTGGAAGATCAGATTATGGTGGCTTTAGCAGGGGCACTTGCGGAACAAGAGATTCTAGGCACGAAGAGTACTGGTGCTATGGGTGATTATGAACAAGCCCTTAATCTTGTTGAAAAGTTGCTTCTCGCCGGGATGTCTTCTTTAGGTGTTACGGATGTTTCCCTCTTGAGCGCTGAACAGCGCCAACCTGTGACGTGTTCTATTTTAGCAGATCTTGAAGAACGGACAATAAATACTATTAAGGATAATAAAGATGTCTTGTTAAGGATTACTGAGCTTCTTGCCGATGAGGAAACATTGAGTGGAGATATTTTGCGAAAATATATACAAGTTGTGGCATAAGCACTTTGAACCTCTGAATAGGGGCTCATTTTTTTTACTTGATGAAGAAGGATAATAATGGGTTTTGTGAGAAATAACTAATCTGGAGTATAATAGCTTAATATTTGCGTTGAAATTAGGAGAGTGATAAACTATATGAAGGCTGAAATTGTCTCTACTGGTACTGAATTATTACTTGGCGAAACCCTCAATACAAGTGCTCACTTCTTGACAGGAAAACTGTCTTCTCTGGGCATTGAAGTAGACTATCATACGACGGTCGGGGACGATCCCGAACGTTTAGAGCAGGTTCTACGTCAGGCGATCGGGCGAACAGATCTCCTGGTTACAACTGGAGGGTTAGGTCCGACAGCTGATGACTTGACGAAGGAACTTGTCGCAAAAGTTCTAAATATCAAGATGGAGCTAGACCCCTACAGTTTAGAACAAATTAAGCAGTTCTTCGGTCGTCGCAAAGCTCCTATGCCTTTGAGCAATGAAAAACAAGCCTATTTTCCCAGGGCCTCAAAAATTTTACCCAATCCGATCGGAACAGCTCCGGGTGCCATCATTGAAAAAAACGGTAAGACCGTTGTAATATTGCCGGGTCCTCCGTTCGAAATGACTCCTATGTTCGATAATTATGTTTGGCCAGCGTTGCAACAAAAGATCGAACCGGATACAGAACGGATGAACGAACGCGTCCTCAAAGTGTTTGGTATGGGAGAATCGGCAATTGAGGAAGTACTAGGCGATCTGATGAGTCTTCCAAACTTGTCGATGGCCTTACTTGCCAAACGAGCTGAAATGCACATTCGCTTAGTGGCGAGAAGCTCAAAGATGACGTTCGAGAAGGCTGAAGAAGTCTTAAATCGGGCAGAAGAAGGAATTCGACAACGGTTAGGTAATAAAGTATTTGGACGTGATCAAGAAACCATGATTGGCATAGTGGGTCAACTATTAAAAAACAAGCAGTTAACTATTGCAACGGCCGAGTCGTGTACAGGAGGTTTACTAGGTGCCGCCCTCACTCAAGAACCTGGAAGTTCTGGATTCTATCTGGGTGGGGTCGTTAGTTATTCAAATTCTCTAAAACAAGGGTTACTTGGGGTAAGTGAAAAAAACCTTATGAAATATGGTGCTGTGAGTGAAGAGGTTGCCAAGGAAATGGCCGAAGGCATTCGTTTAAAAGCGGGATCAGATCTGGCTATCTCAACTACGGGTATAGCGGGGCCAGATGGAGGCAGCGATCAGAAGCCGGTAGGTCTTGTTTATGTTGGCTTAGCTACGCCTGAGGGTGTTCAAGCTGAAAAGATTCAACTTTACGGAGAACGGGAGTCCGTACGTCAATTGACCGTTCAAGCGGCAATGAATAAGGTTAGAGTGCATATGTTGGCATATGAAAGGAGATTACAATTAGGTGATGGTTGAACGTTTACTAACCTTTGGAGATAATCAATTAAGTAAACAAGTTTTACAGGCTCTGTCAGAAATGGGGTTTGAAGAGCCTTCTCCGATTCAAAAAGAAGCAATCCCAGTAGCTCTTGAAGGGCTTGACATTATTGGACAGGCCCAGACGGGGACCGGAAAGACTGCCGCTTTTGGAATTCCAATTACAGAAAAGGTCAATCCAAAATTCCAAGCGGTGCAAGCCCTTATTGTAACCCCGACACGTGAGCTGGCGATACAGGTTGCTGAGGAAATAGCCAAAATCGGTAAATATAGGCATGTTAAACCGCTACCTATTTATGGCGGCCAGCCTATTGATCGTCAGATTCGTGCCTTGCGCATGGGATATCAGGTGGTCGTCGGAACTCCGGGTCGGTTATTGGACCATTTAAACCGTGGTACACTCCGTCTTCAACATGTGAAAATAGTGGTTCTTGATGAAGCAGACGAAATGCTAGATATGGGCTTTATTGATGATATCGAGAGTCTTTTAAAGGAAGTCCCTGCTGAAGGTCGGCAAGTTATGCTTTTCTCAGCAACAATGCCGCAGGGAATTCGTAAATTGGCTCAGACTTATATGAAAAACCCTCGTTCTTTATCCGTTAGTAGGGATGAATTAACCGTGCCACATATTGAGCAGGTTTTTTATGAGACTAGGGAAAGTATTAAAGTCGATGCTTTGTGCCGAATTATCGATATGGAAGATATCGGGCAAGGAATCATTTTTTGTCGAACAAAGCGTGGAGTTGATGAACTTGTAGTGGCTCTGGAAGCTCGGGGATATTTTGCAGATGCTTTACATGGAGATTTAAGCCAACAACAACGCGATCGGGTCATGAAACGTTTTAGAGACGGGAAGTCGGAATTATTGGTAGCAACCGATGTTGCGGCTAGGGGCTTGGATATAAATAATGTAACCCATGTAATCAATTTCGATATTCCTCAGGACCCGGTTTCTTACGTGCACAGGATTGGACGAACTGGGCGGGTTGGGCGTAAAGGGCAGGCTATAACCCTGATTTCACCGAAGGAATATCGGCAACTTCGACTGATTGAAAATCTTATTAAGACTAGAATCCGCCGACAAGAACTTCCGTCGCTGGCAGATATCAGTGAACGTCAGGCGGAAAATCTTAAGAATCAACTCCTTAAGATAATCCAAAGCAACCGCTTGGGAAATTATCGTGCGATTGTTGGCGAGTTGCTCGAGGAATACGATTCCACTGATGTGGCTGCCGCTGCCTTAAAGTTTGCAGTCGAGGGAGCGAGTGTTGAAGAAGGTATTAAAGAAAGTGAACTAGAGGATATTCATTTTGGTAACACTGGAGCTGCAGTGGGAATGGTACGATTTTTTATGAATATCGGTAGAGTACAACAAATTCGCCCTCAGGATATCATCCGTTGGATTGCAGATGAAAGTGGGATACCGGGAAACATTATTGGAATGATAAATATATATGATAAATTTACATTTGCCGAGGTTCCGATTGAATATGCTTCTAGGGTTTTGAGTTGTATGCATCAGGCTATAATTAAAGGGCGGAGGGTAAGCGTTGAACCGGCTAAAGCCCGTGAAAATGCTGATTATTCATAATAAAGAAGGTAGTTTTGTACTTGCTACTCCTGAAGAGGCTTTATCTTGTCCATTTGAGTAAAAAGCTAACCGGCGGTTAGCTTTTTTAAACTATTAAAATTATTACAAAACATTAAAGAGAATACATTTATCTGATTATATGGTAAAATAAAGTAAATGTTTTTTACTTAGTAAATGGAATTATTTAATGTCTATGTACGCAAAAACTTGTCGACTTTAGTCGTACGGAGTATCGGTGTCTGTTGAAACATAAACAAATTGACAAGTATCTAGGGGTACACTTATAATAAACCGAACAGACGTTTTGCCAAGACGCGAAAATGCGTTATAAAACAATATGAGGAGGAAAACGGGATGGCCGAAACGAATAAGCTTAAAGCACTTGACATGGCACTTGCTCAGATTGAGAAGCAGTTTGGCAAAGGTTCGATTATGAAACTTGGGGAATCTACTGCGGGATTGTTAATCGATGTTATCCCGACAGGTTCATTGGCGATAGACCTTGCCCTAGGAGTTGGAGGGGTTCCACGCGGACGAGTAATTGAAATATATGGACCAGAGTCATCGGGTAAAACAACCGTAGCGCTCCATATTATTGCAGAAGCTCAAAAGCTAGGCGGAGTGGCAGCTTTTATTGATGCTGAGCATGCCCTTGATCCTGTCTATGCTAAGGCCTTAGGGGTAAATATCGATGATTTGCTGGTCGCGCAACCAGATACGGGAGAACAAGGGTTAGAAATCTGTGAGGCTCTTGTGCGCAGTGCAGCAGTGGATGTCGTTGTGGTCGACTCTGTCGCAGCTTTGGTTCCTCGTGCAGAGATTGAGGGGGAAATGGGAGACAATCATGTCGGCTTACATGCCCGTCTCATGTCTCAGGCGTTGCGTAAGTTGACAGGATCTATTAGCAAGAGTAATACCTGTGTAATTTTTATCAACCAAATCCGTGAAAAGATAGGCGTCATGTTTGGTAGTCCGGAGACAACCACCGGTGGACGAGCTCTTAAGTTCTATGCCACGATCAGGATGGATATACGTCGGCAGGAAGCGATAAAACAAGGGCAAGATATAATCGGCAACAAAACCCGAGTCAAAGTAGTCAAGAATAAAGTTGCACCGCCCTTTAAATTAGCGGATTTCGACATTATGTATGGAGAAGGTATTTCCCGGGAAGGAAGTATTGTCGATATTGGCACTGAAATGGAGATTATTACAAAGGCCGGGGCTTGGTACTCCTATAACGGAGAACGGTTAGGGCAGGGCCGTGAGAACGTCAAAGAATATCTCAAGCTACATCCGGATGTGGCCAGCAACTTAGAACTATTGATCCGCGCGAGCATGAGCGACATAGTTACAGCCTCACCGGAGGAAGATGGTTTGATTGACGAGCTCTAAACCGCTTAAAAGTGCTCGGGAAGTGGCACTTGATTGTTTATCACGCCGAGCTTTGACACATCATGAATTAGAGACTCGTCTCAAGGAAAAGGGCTATGAAAGCACGGAAGTTAATCAAGTGCTGGAAAAAATGAAGAAACTGGGTTACCTCAACGACCAAGAACTGGCTTTTGCGGTTTCGCAAAACCGACTTAAACGATATTCGAGGCGAAGGGTTCTGCAAGATTTGCAAAAACGAGGGTTCGAACACCAAGTGATTGAGCAAGCGTTGGGGTCTACATATTCAAGTGTTGATGAGTTACAGCAGTGTTTAACCCTGGCAAAACGGTGGTGGATACAAGAGGGCAAGCGTTGGGATCAGAGAATTTGTCAAGACGGAACCAAGAAATCTTTGCCACGTGATTTATCGCTTCAGCAAAAAATCGCTCGGAAGCTTGTTCAACGTGGTTATCCCTCTGATATGGTGAGAAACGTACTTTATCAGCTTCAAACCATTAATTATCGCGAAGATTAGACAGTAGACCTCTAGTGTATAAAATCCATCCGTTTAGGACAAGCTTGACATTGTTTGCAAATGATATTAGAATCTTAGCAGAGACCTGTCTCTGTTAAGATTTAACCTTTAAAGGTTTTCTTATAGATTTCGTAGCAGTCAGCTTAATTATACGGTTTTTATGACTTACGAGAGTTGTAGGGAAACGGGGGAAGACTCCCGTCTTAAAGGTTATGCTTAATGTGAACTGGTTTGGGGAACCAGTCTTTTTTATTTTTTAAATTGAAAAAATATTATTTTTTACAACAAGGAGGTGTGAACGTATGTTAACAACACTTATTACTGGATTGGTCGCCATTTTAATTGGGTTAGCTTTGGGTGTCTTAGGAGGTTGGCTTTTTCGTAAAAATACTGCAGAAAAAAGCATCGGGTCTGCAGAAGAAGAGGCAAAACGTATTGTTGAGAATGCCTATTCTGCAGCTGAAAGTAAGAAGAGGGAATCTGTAGTAGCTGCAAAAGAAGAAGTCATGCATATTCACAACGAAGTTGAAAAGGAGACTCGCGAACGACGTAACGAACTCCAACGGCTTGAACGTCGCTTGCTCCAAAAAGAGGAGAGTCTAGACCGCAAAATCGAGTCGCTTGAACGCAAAGAGGAAAATCTCCATCGTAAAGAAAGTGAAGTAGAACAGCAAAAAGAAGAGTTAAATTTGCTTGTTGGCAAAGAACAAGCTGAACTGGAGCGTTTATCTGGACTGACATCAGAAGAGGCTAAACAGTTACTGCTAAAAAGAGTTGAAGAAGAAGTTCGTTATGAGTCGGCGATTATGATTAAGGAGATTGAGACTCGCGCCAAAGAAGAAGCCGAAAAACGGGCTAAAAATATTATTGCCTTAGCAATACAGCGGTGCGCTGCGGATCATGTGGCAGAGACGACTGTATCCGTTGTGGCGTTGCCCAGTGACGAAATGAAAGGGCGGATTATCGGTCGTGAGGGACGTAATATTCGTACTTTGGAAACTTTGACAGGGATTGATCTGATTATTGATGATACCCCAGAGGCCGTGATTTTATCGGGGTTTGACCCAATACGCCGAGAAGTTGCACGCATTGCTTTGGAAAAACTCATTGCAGATGGCCGCATTCACCCGGCGCGTATTGAAGAAATGGTAGAAAAGGCTCAGAAAGAGGTTGACCAAAAGATCCGCGAAGAAGGAGAACAGGCAACGTTTGAGACAGGCGTACACGGGTTGCATCCTGAATTAATTCGGATGCTTGGACGACTTAAATTCCGTACAAGTTACGGTCAAAATGTCCTGAAGCACTCTACCGAAGTATCTCATTTAGCTGGGTTAATGGCTGCAGAGTTAGGAGTCGATATTCAGCTTGCCAAGCGAGCGGGTCTGTTACATGATATTGGTAAAGCTGTTGATCATGATATGGAAGGGACGCACGTTCAAATTGGGGTTGACGTTGCCAGAAAGTATAAGGAATCCAGTGATGTTATACATGCAATTGAGGCTCACCATAATGATGTAGAACCCAAGACTATAGTTGCTGTCCTTGTGGCTGCAGCAGATGCGGTTTCGGCAGCTCGCCCAGGAGCACGTAGGGAAACCCTTGAAACTTATATTAAACGTCTACAAAAACTCGAAGAGATTGCCGAGAGCTTTGAAGGGGTAGAAAAGTGCTTTGCGATTCAAGCGGGACGAGAGGTTCGCATAATTGTTAAACCGGACAAGATTGATGATGTGCTTGCTCCACGTGTCGCGCGTGAAATTAGTAAGAGAATTGAAGAAGAACTTGAATATCCAGGACAAATTAAGGTTGTTGTGATCCGTGAGACTCGAGCAGTTGATTTTGCAAAATGATAAATATGAGATGATTAAACAGGCGATCCAACAGATCGTCTGTTTTTTGCACTACTAGTTTAGAAAGTATAAACTGACTGTACGTCCATCCCAAATATGCCCAGCTTCATCCTGAGATCTTTGAGCAGGAGATTGCAACCTGATGTCGAATAATTTTAGAAGATTAGTGAACTCGTTCAACTAAAGTTGAACATCGAGACTTCGGTGACGTAAGTCATCCTACGCGCGAGGTATTCGTATACGGCCGTGCGCTTCGGCGATACTCTCCACTGGAGACTATCGTCAGTGGAGACTTACGCCGAAGGCGCAGATCCACAGACGAATACTTTCGCGCCATAGGATGGAGTCTACCTCCTTCGCCGCCAAGGATTCCTATCAGGAAAGGGCGGCTCGGCAAAACCCTCCACCGGAGGCTTTCGTCACCGAAGCAGAGTACGAGGGACCACTCCCACTTGTAGAAGTGGGAGTCTCACGATTGGATGACAACGCATAAGAGAGGGTTGATAACTGGGATGTTGAGTAACTTATTATATAAAGATGCAGGACGTATTCAAGACGGAGTTGAGCTACTAAGCTCAATTCTGTTGAGATACGGTGAGGTGGGGTCGGTTAATTATTGGCGTGAGCAACATGCTCTCAAATTCACGTTTATGATCCAGCAACATCAAGAGGTCTCCTCACTGCGAGAAATCCTAAAACCTGCGTTGGAGTTTTTTCATCAACTTGAAGGGTCAAGCATGCGGTTTTTTGATCTCGCTTGCCGAAGTGAGGAAAACGTTTGTGTGATCACAATAACTAGGGATATAGAAAGTATGACTCAACGTGAAGTAGGTCTAATAGTTGAACTGATCAAGGGGAAGTATAAAAAGCAGTTGTTTTATGATGAACTGTATCTGCCTGAAGATGAGCAGATTTTCCAGGAGGAGATGATAACTCAAATGTTGCATTCAATCCATAACGATGATATTGATAAAAATGTAGTCGTCTTGCGTGAAGAAGGTCGAGTATTAGTATTCAGGAGCTAAGTGCGAAGTGCGAAGTGCGATGCACGATGCACGATGCTAGTAATTCAATGCTCGAGGCTTGAGGTCCAAACCTCGAATGGATAATCTGCATCAAAATGCTGAATAATACCATTCTATAGATAATGTTTAGGTGTGATGTGCGAAGTACAACCTTCGAACATCGTGCCTCGAACCTCGAGCCTCGATTCGAAGGGAGGGAAGTTCGTTGCACGTTCTTTTTATTGGAGATATTATGGGCAAACCTGGTAGGGAAGCGGTTAAACGATTTTTGAATCCAATTAAATTGGAATATAAAATTGACGTGACTATTGCCAATGCAGAGAATGCCGCTGCAGGAAAAGGCTTGACTAAAGCGATTGCAGAGGAACTTTTTGATAATGGAATCCAATTTTTGACGATGGGAAATCATGTTTGGGATCAAAGAGAGATTATGAATTTTATTGATCGTGAGCCAAGACTTGTTCGTCCCGCTAACTATCCAGTCGGAGCGCCGGGACAAGGATATGGATTTTTACGAACAATGGGTATCAAAATTGGGATTCTAAATCTCTCAGGACGTATCTTTTTGCCGCCGCTCGATGACCCCTTTAGTGGTGCTATACGTTTTATTAATCAGATCAAACAAGAAACCCCTATTATCATTGTTGATTTCCACGCTGAGGCAACGTCAGAAAAAGTCGCTTTGGGCTGGTTCCTCGATGGTTTGGTAAGCGCCGTTGTGGGGACCCATACACACATTCAAACAGCTGATGCTCGCCTGCTTAACCAGGGGACGGCATATATTACTGATGTCGGTATGACAGGCCCTCGGGACTCAGTCTTGGGAATAAAAAAAGAAATTATTATAAATCGGTTTTTGACTCAACTTCCGGCAAAATTTGAGGTGGCTAGTGGTGCCATTCAGATTAATGCTGTGATCATAGACATAGATGAAAAATCCGGCAAAGCACAGCAGATCGAAAGGATTCAACAATTTGCAGAGGCATAGTTCGAAGCTCGATGCACGAATATTGGTAGCGCAATTTGGCTCGTATTTGGTTATTGCCTTATGCATAGAAAGAAATCTGAAAACTCTTTGCATTAATAGAGGATTTTGCCTGCTCGCTCTCGAATACATATATTCAAAGTTGTGGTAATACTTGTAAACGAATTCAAGCAGGAGGATGTTTCTATGGACGTATTAAAAGTATCAGCTAAATCTAGTCCGAATGCAGTTGCAGGAGCTCTCGC
>LOEW01000175.1 GCA_001516045.1 Desulfosporosinus sp. BRH_c37 | reverse complement strand
AGTCATCTTCGAAGATGTAGAGGTACCGGTAGAAAACTTGTTGGGTGGTGAAGGCCTCGGCTTCAAGCTAGCGATGGAAACCTTAAATAAAGCCCGTCCAACCACTGGGGCGATGGCCTTAGGTATAGCTCAAGCAGCCTTAGAAGCCTCCGTGAAATATGCTAAAGAACGTATTCAATTTGGGAAACCGATTGGTCAGCAGCAGGCGGTACAGATGATCTTGGCTGATATGGCAATGAAGGTAGAAACAGCGCGCCTGCTCGTGTACAAGGCAGGCTATCTGATGGCCAAAGGGTTACCTTATACAAAAGAATCAGCCATGAGTAAGTGTTATGCCGCCGACATTGCCATGGAAGTAACCACAGATGCAGTTCAGATCTTCGGGGGTTATGGCTATACAAGGGATTATCCAGTAGAAAAGTATATGCGTGATGCTAAGATCATGCAAATTTATGAAGGTACTAACCAGATTCAACGGATTGTTATTGCTAAAGAATTGTTACATTAGTAAACTCGTTCAAACCAAAACTTCGAGATTATGGTGGGCTTGTGCAAGCATTGTGCTCGTTTGAACACGATGCTCGCTAAGACATTATTTGGAGGCAAAATGTCGGAGGTCCTTCTCTAAGGATCTCCTAAACCACAAGTTGAGGTGGCGGAAAAAAGATCCCTTTGCTATCTTTTATACAAGCGGGACAACTGGCTTACCAAAAGGAGCATTGGGTTCCCATCGTCTATGCTGACCATAGTAGTTCACAAGATAAAAACTATATTGTAACCCCGATTTTATCATATGGGGGCCGTTTTCATGAGTGTTACTTACACTCTACTTAGATGTACTCAAGTTATTCAAAAACATTTTAAGGTTGAAGAATTTTTAAATACAATTATTAAAGAAAAAATTAGTGTTTGCTTATTAATTCCACCATGTTAAATATGGTCCTAATTTTCCTAAGTTTTCTGACTGCCAGAATTAAACGAAGAAATCTTTAAAGACGGCTGGTTTTATACTGGAGACGTAGGCTATTTAGATGAAGACAGGTATCTTTTTTTGTTGGTCGTATAAAGGACTTAATTATTAGCGGTGGAGTTAACATTTATCCTCAAGAAATTGAAAGCTTGGTATATACTCATCCAGCGGTCTTAGAAGTAGCTGTCTTAGGCATACCTGACGAACTATGGGGAGAGACGGTTAAAGCAGTAGTTGTTTTAAGGGATGGACAAAAGGTTGAGACGGATGATTGCAAGTTATAAAAAACCAAAAGTAATAGAGATTGTATCTGAATTACCCAAGCAGCAAGATTCTCAAAAGATTATTACGGAATAACTAATAAATCCATTCGTTAACACATAAGAAAGGAGAATATTAATGACTACAGATATTGTGACACCGACGAGGGGAAAGTACGATAATGTGTCAGTTTCACAGCGTATCGAACGGCTGCCATTAACCTCATTCCAAAGATTTCTTAGTTTCTGTATTTTTGTAGTTGCCTTTTTTGATGCTGTCGATATGGGTGCCATGAACTTCTTATTACCTGTTTTGGCAAAAGAGTTTCATCTTACTTCAATCACGACTGGTCTTTTAGGTTCAATTGGTTTGGCAGGGATGTTATTTGGTGCACTTGTAGCAGGGCCTTTGGCTGATAAAATCGGCAGAAAGACAGTTTTGATGTGGTCAATAGTTATTTGGGGGATAGCTGGTTTTGGATTGGCAGCAGCATGGAATATTAACTCTTTACTTGGTTTCCGTTTTTTGTTAGGTTTAGGTTTAGGTGCTTCATATCCTATCGCTATAACTTTGCTGCCAGAATTTTTGCCAACACAAGCGCGGGGGAAATATTTAACTGTTCTTGAAGGCTTGGCTCCTATTGGGGTTATCTGCGCTGGGCTTATCACTGCTTTAGTGCTTCCGTTGGTTAGTTGGCGGTGGGTTTTTGTTATAGAAGCTGTGCCTTCTTTGTGGGTATTTGTTATCAAACGTTATGTGCCAGAATCACCACGATGGTTAGAATCGGCTGGTCGAAAAGAAGAAGCCAACAGGATTATGGATAATATTGAGACAGAAGTACAGAAAAGGCATGGCCAAACTCTGCCAGATATTGAAAATACTGCTAAGGTAGAGCCGGTTATTGAGAAAGCATCGTTTACTGAACTATGGTCAAAAACGTATTTCAAACGAACTATTATGCTCTGGATTCTTTGGCCTGCTACTATGTTCGGCTATTACGGCATGAATATTTGGTTGACGCAGCTTTTAGTTGCCAAAGGGTTCACAATTATTAAATCAATTAATTACGTTCTATTAATAAACCTTGGGGCAATTCCAGGAGTTATTCTTACCATTTACCTGATTGAGCGAGCGGGACGAAAGGCTGTACTTATTGTTGCCTTAATCGGAACGGCCTTTTCAGCATATTACTACGGCCAGGCTACAAATATGACGACGTTGATTAGTTTTGGTTTATCTCTGAATTTTTTTACTTGGATGATGTGGCCTTCCATATATGCTTACACACCTGAATTATACCCTACGCGTATGAGAGGAACAGGTTGCGGAATGTCCTCGGCTGTTGGTCGTGTTGGTGCATTGGCAGGTCCGTATGTGACTGGTGTAATATTAACGACAACCATGGGACAGTCAATGGTATTCACTGTTGCCGCAGGTACTTTTATTTTAGCTGCACTGGCAGTAATATTCTTGGGCCCGGAAACAAAGGGGAGAACCTTGGAAGAAGTTAGTTCTTAAAATATTGTGTTAATGGAAACCACCAAAGTAAGCATTTTCTATTTATTACTCACTTTGATGGGGACTATAGCCAAATTGGTAGACCTAATAGGCTGAAAATCTGTTTGATATAGTCACGCTCATTTTCAATTGTAATGTCAGGGGACTGACTTAGAGAGTAATAATCCGGGGGTAACGATAGGTCGGCATGAAAAAAATGGGTTTTGCGAGCTTCAATTACCTGTGAAGTCATCTTCGAGGATGTAGAGGTACCCGTATAACCAAGAAAAAGATAACTGGAGTGATTTTTTAGTCACCCAGCTTTCTTTTTAGTACTATCAGAAGGCCTGATTCTTCTGAAAAATGGTTAAGAAATAAATCGCTATAACTACTACATACTTTTCCAAAAAGCGACAGAAACTAATTCCTTAGTCTCCTTGTAATACTGCACCTCAGATAATATGCAACAGAGACTGTAAATGTGGGGGTGCATTTATGAGATACTGTCAATGAAATGACTGAGTAGCGGCACGCATACTAAAGAGGGGTTGTGGCAAAGGAGGGATGGAATTTTTGAACAAAGAATGGATAGCACGTCTCTTTGAACATTTTAGCAGTTTGCCTACTACTTGGTCTATTTAACTAGTTTAATCTTTTACATTTACATCAAGTCACTTCCACTTCGCAAAACACTTCTTGTCTTATTTTCGTATTTTATGGATTTTTTTATTTTCAATGCGCCTGGTATAAACCTCCGACTTTAGTCGGGACCGCTTCTAGCAGTATTCCTTTGTCGCCATTAATATTTTGGTGGCGATATCTTTGAAAGGAGGATTACAAGAATTATTTCATTTTATGAAAAAGGAGTTTAGGTCATGAAGCAGTATATTGAGTTTACCTTAGGACATGAAAGTTATGCAATTGGAATAGGATACGTTCGGGAAATTATTAAACCAATAAAAATTACGAAACTTGTTGGTGCACCTGAGTTTATAAAAGGCGTATCTAAGGTTCGTAACGAGGTGATTACAATTATTGATCTACATCAAAAATTTAATATAGATAGTGCTTTTTGTGAAACAGGAGAATCACGAATTATAATTCTAGATTTTAATTCCGAGAATGTAGGTTTAATAGTCGATAATGTCGTTGAGATTTTAGAAAGTGAAAATCTAGAAAGCCTATCCAGCATTATCCATTTCGAGATAATAAGCGAAATTGTCAAATTAGAAGACAGAATAATTCCAATCATGAATTTAGAACGTTTATTTTCCAACGAAGTAACTCAATGGTTAAATTCCGAATAAACTTTTCAAACCGGTATAGATACGAGAAATATATAATTTAGGAGGAGTATAAATTGAATATCAATAATGAAAATTTATTAACAAATGACAATCAACCAGCAGATGCCATTAGTCATCTTATCGAAGTAGCGCCAATCTTACAAAGAGCAATACCATTCGATTGTATGATTGCAATTTCAGACAGAGAAAAATTTCTAGATTATATCCCTGGTAAAACAATAACATTAGGGGATGCTTCAACATTTATAGGCGCATTGGTTCAGGAAGAAACTGCTATGTATCAAGCAATGCACACGGGTAAAGATGTTTTTATGGTAATACCTAAAGAAATCTTTGGCTTTGCTTTTAGATCTACCGGAGTTCCAGTAAAAGATTCTAATGATAAAATTATTGGGTCCATTGGCATAGCTGTAAGTTCGGAGAATCAAACTGTCATAGTTGAAACTGCCGAAGCTCTATCTGCTGCATCCCAAGAAATTATAGCAACTACCGAAGAACTGTCGGCAACAGCTATGAAGTTATCAGAGGATTTAAATTATGTAAAGTCCGCAGGCGAAAAAGTACTTGAACAAGTCGATAAAACTGATTCCATTCTTACATTTATTAATGAGGTTTCGGCAGATACGAAATTATTAGGTCTTAATGCATCTATTGAAGCAGCAAGAGCAGGGGATTTGGGACGTGGATTTGCGGTAGTAGCCGATGAAATTCGTAAAATGGCAGTTAATAGTACTTCCTCAGTAAAAGAAATAAAAGATATTATCAATTCTATTAAAACTGAAGCTACCCAGCTGGTCAGCAGGTTAAATGAAACAACAGAATTAGGCTCCCTTCAGGCAGCAGCATCTGAAGAAATATCTGCTTCTATGAATGAACTGGTTATTTCTGCAGAAAACCTTAATAAAGTATCCAAGATGCTGTAGTGTATTTAGTGCCTTGGTTGCTAAATAAGTTGATCGCTTCATTTCCTATTGAAAAGGCCTAAAAAATGATCCTGCCGTCCAGAGCCACTACACCTTTTGAGCCGGCCTGCAGCGGGTTGATATCCACTTCATTTATTTCAGGATTGTTTGTTGCAAGATCGGACAGGCTGGTAATGGCTTTCACGTCTCACTAATCATCTCCAGTGCGTCCGCGGAACTGACCCGGGGCAATCCGGAAAGCAACGTCCCGCATTATTTCGGTATAAATGCCTCCCGTGCCGAAGACCAGAACCGGCCCGAACTCAGCGTCCCTCTTGCAGCCCAGAACCCTATACCATTGTATGAGTGTAGTCGATTCTTATCCAATATTTTGGTCGTAGAGAAGAAAGCTGGAGTGATTTTTCGATCACCCAGTTTTTTTTAGTGCGCCACGCATGGCGATTAACTTGGTGGTGAAAGTCCACTATGGGGGCTTGTAGTTGCCAACCATTAGCTGTAAATACATGATGTTATTAAAGTGCCACTTTACTCTTAGAAACGGTGGGCGTCGGCCAATCAGAAATTGAAATAATGCAACTAGCCGATACAGTTGTAGTAGTATTAAACCCTGGAACTGGAGATGGTATTCAGGCAATTAAAGCAGGCATTATGGAAATTGCGGACATTTTCGTGATCAATAAAGCAGATCTTAATGGGGCAGAACGCCTGAAAAATGATATAGAAATGATGTTAAGTATGAGTGGATCACGTCAGAATTGGCGACCATCGATTATTTTAACAAGTATTATTGATAATAGAGGATTCGATGAACTTAAACAAATAATCACAGCGGCAATAATTCTTACGTTAACTTTTATTTCTTTTAGACTTCCAACAGGACGAAACACACCACTGTCTAAAATCCGTAATAGTTTGACTTGCATGGCAGGGCTCATTTCTCCAACTTCATCAATAAAAAATGTGCCATTATTGGCAATTTCAAATAAACCTTGTTTAGCATTCTGAGCACCGGAAAAGGCGCCTTTGGTATGACCAAAAAGTTCACTTTCTAATAAGGCATCTTGAAAAGCACCAGCATTAATAATTATAAACGGTTGGTCTTTGCGTGTGCTCTTAAGAAATATCTCATGAGCAACCAGTTCCTTACCAGTTCCGCTTTCCCCTTCAATGAGTACTGGGCAGGAATAATTGGCAACTAATTGTACATGCCTAATTATCGTTTTGATTGAGGAATCTTGGCCGACGATCGGTGTTTTTCCTCCACCTAGGTTTTGATTGTCAGTAGTATCCAAGGCAATACAGATTAGACCTTTAAGGTTATTGTCAAGACGTTGAAGAGGTAATCCTTTGATATTCATATAGATTTCTTTATCTCCACGGTAAGTTAGATAACGGAAATTAAAGAGCTCAAAAGGTTCGCCTCGAAGTCCCGCCTGTAAATATTTACTTAAACCTAGTTCGTTTGATTTTGGTATATTTAACCAGTTTAAACCAAGAACTTTTTCAGAAGGAGCTTGGGCTAATTGTAAGTGTTCGGGGTTGGTACTAATGATGGTGCCATCTTGGTTTAGACAAAAAATGGCTAGATTATGCTTGTCTTCTTCTGATAAAGGGGGATTAACTGCAATATTCTCAATGATTTCTAATACAAGGTTGGTAGTAAGATCTTCGTTATTACGTAGAGGTATGCTGGTAAAACGGTAGTCGTTTCGTCTACCATTTAAACCTATGGCAGTTAAGTTAGTGTAATTGGTTAAGTTATTAATTAAGGTCAACTCGGTAGGGCAGTTAGAACAAGGTACTTTAGTTCCATGAATTTTTTTATAGCAAGGATAGGAATTACTCTTAACTGAACCAAACCAATTGCGGAAGGTTTCGTTAGTCCAGAGTATATGGTACTGGCTATTTATTAAAATGGTGGCTGCATCTATACGACTAAAAAAATAGTCTAAGGTTGATGACGAAGCTTCAATATTAGTAATCAAACCATTACCCTCCCCGGTAATAATCGAATATATTGAAAATAAGGGGTTATTGCCTAATGGAAAAATTCGGATGGAGTTTTTACTCTATTAAGTTTATAATGTCTAAAGTTTTTTACAAGTTTAATTAGGCGAATAGCTTTAAATCGTAAGCAAACGGGATCTATCTGAAGTTTAGTTGAACTTATCCAAGGGCTTATAGCCGTTAAGACTTCTACTTAAAAGGAAAGTCTTAGCGGCTATTAATTATCGGATAAATTTCAAAGCTACACCTCTATCTAATCTTGAGAGTCGAAAGTTTTTGACACACCATTGCCTCGCCTCCCTTAATTGGTTAGGAAAAGACAAAGAGAGTCCTTAATTTGTTAAATCAAGGGCTCTCTAAAACACTTTTCCGCTCCAAATTGTTAATAGATTTGGTGCCCGGTTATGAAATTATACTAATACTCAAAGGAATCTCTTTCACTTTGGTACTCTATCACTAAAATACACTGTTACGCTAACCACTCTAATTACTTAACACACTTAAACACTAACACTATAGCTGACCGTTCTAAGGAAAGTTATACTTTTTCCGCAATCGAACTTCTCAAAGATATGTCCTCTCTCCAGCAGCAACATAAAAAGCCGCCAGATATCTTTTAGACATCTCGACGGCTTCGTTGCCGAATGTTTAAACACCATGTGTTAGTGTCATTTAAAATATTACCTAACCTCTCTCCCGTTGTCAATCACATAAACTAGCAATATCTGTTGTAATACTGTTTTATACATATATCTAATGTTATTGCCAATAATGGCAAGCAATTTAATCAGAGAAATTAGGGATTTGTTAGATCACAATGTATTTTCTGCCAAAACCCTTGCCAGATTTGGCAAGGAACAATTTTAAAATAATGTCTTGAGTAAAATGAAATAGTTCAAATATCCTGATAATAATTCTTTTAGAAGGCTAGATTATAAGCGTTTTGGAGTTGAGAGTCCAACAAAAAATAACACGAATGAGGGTTTTTTTTGGTTTTGGCACATATTTTGCTAGTGTTAAAGGTTAAGGCAATAACTAATTATAGATTTGCGAGGAGGATATGCATAAATGACGGAAAAACAAATTGAACAGACAAAAGGAGAGAAATTGAACCAAGCACTTACTCCTTCCGGGATTCCAATTCTAGAGGTCTATGGCCCGAAAAATATAACTGAGTTGGATTATGAAAAGGATCTGGGTCAACCGGGCGAATTCCCTTTTACTAGAGGCGTGTATCCCAATATGTATAGGGGGAGGTTTGCCACCCGAAGGTTTCAAGTTGGGTTTGGCACACCCCAAGAAACCCATGAAAGAATGAAGTATTTGTTTAAAGAAGGTACTAACGGTTTTGTCTTGACTATTGATTTACCAACATCTTATGGGTTTGATTCAGATGATGTTATAGCAGAGGGTGAAGTAGGAGTAACCGGTGTGGCTATATCTACCGCCGAGGATTTAGCGGAAATTTATAGTGAATTTACTCCGGATAACGTCAGTGTCTCACTTTCCATTCGACCACCCGTCTCAGCGGTTACCTTATCAATGCTAACCTTATTGGCAACACGTCGAAACATACCTTTGAATACAGTTATCGGTACCCAACAAAATGACCCATTATTTCAAATGAGTGGCGGTCCGTTGCAAACAATAACTCAGTTTTTCCCCTTGGATGGGACTTTACGCCTGAATATAGACATTATTGAGTTCATGGCTAAAAATTATCCTAAACTGAATTGGATGGTTACTAATTCCTATAATCTGCGGGAAACGGGACTTAGTGCGGTTGAAGAAGGTGCATTTACTCTAGGGCATGCCTTTAATGTTTTTGAAAATGCCATAGCTAGAGGCTTGAATATCGACGATTTTGCGCCCCGCGCCTCTTTCTTTTGCTCCTGTGGGATTGATTTTTTTGAAGAGGTTGCTAAATTTCGAGCTATGCGTCGTATTTATGCCCGTACATTAAGGGATAAATACGGAGCAAAGGATCCAAGGTCACTGAGGTTTAGATCATCAGTCCAGACTGCGGGTAACGCTTTAACAACCCAACAACCCTTGAATAATATTATCCGTACAACGACGCAAGCTCTGGCCAGTACTCTTTCAGGTTTGCAATCGATTCAAGTCGCATCTTATGATGAAGGACATGGATTACCTACTGAAGAGTCGTCGAGAATCGCTTTGCGTATTCAACAGATTATAGGTTATGAAACAGGAGTAACCCAAACTGTAGACCCGCTAGCAGGCTCCTATTATGTTGAAGCCCTAACAGATGAAGTGGAAGAACGGATTTTGACCTTGATGGAAGAATTAGATAAGCAAGGTGGACTAATTGAAAGCGTCAAAAGTGGCTGGCTTGAAAGTCGAATTTTAGCTGCACGTTTGAAAACCCAACGAGCCATTGAAACAGGGGAGAAAACACTGGTTGGGGTCAACAAATTCTTAGTTGAAGAGGAACCTAATATTGCTATCCATCAAATCCGATCGGAAGAATGGGGAGCAAAGCGAGCTAACTATTTAAAAGAATATCGCAACAACCGGGATAATCGAAGTACAAGTAAGGCTATTGAGGATATAAAAAATGCAATAAAAGCTGAAAAGAATATGATTCCAGTAATTATTGAAGCCCTAAAAGTAAAAGCAACTATGGGTGAAATCCATGAGGCTATGCGAAATGCTTATGGGTTTGCGTTTAGATAAAAGGGAAGGGGATATTGAAAATGTCAAAACGAAAGGCGAGAATTCTTACAGCTAAAATGGGTTTGGATTGCCACGATACTGGTATTGTCACTATTGCTAATATGTTGAGGGATGCCGGATATGAAGTAATTTATTTAGGTTTGCATAATTCTGTCGAAGAAATTATCCAAGCAGCTATTGACGAAGATGTACAGGTTATTGGTTTGAGTTTTCTTTCAGGTCAGCACCTAACCCAAGTAAACAAATTAATGGAATCAATCCATCAAAAGGGTGAAGACTTTAAGGTTATTATTGGAGGGGTTATTCCCAAAACGGATATTCCAAAACTTGAGGCGATGGGAGTACGGAAAGTGTTTACTCCAGGAACGATGGTCGCCGATATTGATGCCTATATTTCCCAAATAGTTTAATGAGTGAGGAAAAGTAAGGTAAATATTTACAAGGAGGAAAGTCATGACTAGACGTGTAGCTGTAGTAGCAGCTGGTACCAGTAAAAAATGGGGAGTCTATCCCGGAACCTATCGCGATCTTATCTCCGAGGCCGGCAAAGCTACTTTTGACAGTAACCCCGAGGTTAAACCCGGCGATATCGAAGGATTTGTCTGTGCCAGCGTTTTTCCGGAACGTTCCGTTTTCCAAACTCATGTAGCTACCTTAGCAGCAGAAACCGTAGGAGTGAACCCAACTAAATTATTCCAACGGGTGGAAAACATGTGTGCCAGTGGTACGATTGCTATTCGTACCGCCTATATGGCTATTGTCAGCGGTCTGTGTGATATCGTAATGGTGATCGGGGCTGAAAAAATGCATACACCTAACCGTCCAGAAACCTTCTTGAGTCTGATGGGCGGTGTGGACCGTGAGTATGAAGGAGCCTTAGGGATAACTGCACCAGTACAGTTTGCCTTTGCAGCCCAAGCCCATATGCAAAAATATGG
>LOEW01000174.1 GCA_001516045.1 Desulfosporosinus sp. BRH_c37 | reverse complement strand
AGGCGGCTCGGCGATACTAATCCTCAGCGCTTAGTATTCGTTAATAGCCGTGCGCTATCGGCGATACTAATCCTACGCCGCGAAGTATTCCTTTTGGGATAAGCGGCTACGGCGAAACCCTCCACTGGAGGCTTTCGTCACCGGACACTATCGTCACTGGAGACTATCGTCACCGAAGCAAAGTACGGGGGACCCACTCCCACTTGTAGAAGTGGGAGTCTTACTAAAAGGAGGAGAAAAATCATCGAAGGTCTGCTCTGGACTGTGATAAAGGTTTTAATTGCTTTCACTTTGGTCGGAATTAATGGCTTATTTGTTGCTGCTGAATTTGCAATGGTTAAAGTGCGTAAGACGCGCCTGGCGGAGCTTGCGGATAATGGTTCGTGGAGAGCGCAAACCGCACTTGATGTCGCTTCGAAATTAGATGCCTACCTTTCTGCGTGTCAGCTTGGTATAACGCTAGCTTCCTTGGGCTTAGGTTGGCTTGGTGAACCGGCGATTGCGACCCTTATCGAACCCTTGTTTGTGGGTTTTGGCGGTTGGAGTTTGATATACACTCATACCATTGCTATAGCAATAGCATTTTTTACGATCTCATTCTTACATATTGTTTTAGGAGAGCTTGTACCTAAATCATTTGCAATCCAGAAGGCCGAAAGCACTGCACTTGCTACTGCGGGAATTTTAAAATTCTTTTACTGGGTATTTTATCCGGTTATTTGGGCGCTTAATAGTATAGCTAACCTTGTTTTGCAGATCATGAGAATTCAACCGGCCAATGAGGCTGATTTATCGCATAGTGAAGAAGAGCTGCGAATGTTGGTCGATGCCAGTCAAAAGCATGGTTATTTAGATAAAATGGAAGGTAAGCTTTTGGATAATGTATTTGAATTTTCGGACCGCATTGCTAGTGAGGTGATGATACCGCGCCAAGATATGGTGTGCATCTTCATACAGGATACATTTGAAGAGATTCTAGAGGTTGTAAAAAAATACGGACATACACGTTATTTATTGTGTGATGATGATAAAGATCATGTTCTGGGCTTAGTCCATATGCGAGACATCATTCGCTTACAGGAACAGTCAGGGACAAAAGAGATTGCTCAGATTAAGAGGGATATCTTGGCAGTTCCTGAGGGAATGCCGATTTCTCATCTTGTCCAGAGAATGCGGAGTCAACGAACCCATATGGCAATTATTGTGGACGAATTCGGCGGTTCAGCTGGGCTGGTCACGCTTGAGGATATGCTCGAAGAATTGGTTGGGGAAATTTATGATGAATTTGAGTCAGAACAGCCGGACATTCAGAAACTTGCCGAAAATGAATATATCCTCAACGGACGGGTTTTATTGGAAGAAGTCTCAGAAATGCTGGAGATTCAACTGGAGGAAGATACCGTTTCTACGATCGGGGGATATGTTTTTGCACGGATAGGTCGCAAGCCGGTAAAGGGGGATATTGTTTATTTTGATGGGTTTAACTTCGAGGTTATTGAGGTTTTAGGGTATAGAATTACCAAAGTTAAGGTCATGAAAAAGTCTGGAGAAGGCACATTTAATAAGGTACACGATGTAAATGAAGCAGTTTAATTCACTGGATCAATAGGGCACGTTGCCTCGTGCCCCTACTCATCCTCTAAAGAATTTTTACTTTGTTTTCCAATAACCAGTAATTTACTTGAGTAAGGTAAGCAAAGAGCTGTGGAATATCCATCAGTTGCCCAAACCATGGACGACCAGAAGGCATAGTATCGGAGAGCTTCATGAGATCTCGTATAGCTGGGACGTTAAGGAAGGGAAGAAGCGGGGAGGTCTTATCGGCGAGGATTTCACCTAGCCAGGTGCGAACGGTCAATAGATAACTGGGGTGATGAGTTTTTGGGTAGGGGCTTTTACGGCGCCATAGCACATCGTCGGGTAAGATCCCGATAAGCGCTCGGCGCAGAAGCCCTTTCTCTCTGCCCTCAATTGCCTTCATATCCCAGGGAATCTTCCAGGCATACTCGACTAAACGATGGTCACAGTAAGGAACACGTACTTCAAGTCCGGCAGCCATAGTCATGCGGTCTTTGCGATCTAGGAGGGTGGGCATGAAACGAGTTAAGGTCAAGTAGGTAATCTCACGGATTCGCGCTTCTTTTTGAAGATTTCCTGTCAGAGTGCGACTGTCTTGATGAATTGTGGAGGATGTACTGGGCAGCAGGGGAATTTCTGCCAGAGCTTCTTCATAGCGTTCCTGTAAATAGTCGTGGGGGTGAAGCAGTTCATTGAGCTCAGGTGAAAGTATCTGTAAACGGTTTTCAACATGCAGAGTCCAAGGAAAGGTTTGAGCGTCGAGGGCATCTTGTCGATGAAACCAAGGGTATCCGCCGAACACTTCGTCCGCACATTCACCGGATAAACCAACCGTGACCTGCTTCTTAATTTCCCTTGAAAAGAGTAACAAAGATGAGTCCACGTCAGCCATTCCAGGCAGATCACGGGCGAGTGTGGCAGCTTTTAATGCTTCAGCGAGTTCTGGAATTTCAAAAGTACATTTGGTGTGCTGGGTTCCAAAGGCTTTAGACATACGTTCAATCCATGGACCGTCTGCGCTGGGTTGGAAGTCATTAGACTTAAAATAGCGGTCGTTCTCAGCATAATCTACTGAAAAGGTCGGAAGGGGTCCTTTTCCTTCTTTGGCAAGGGCATCCGCCGCAATTGCTGTAATGGCGCTCGAATCGAGACCTCCGGAAAGTAGTGTGCCGATCGGTACATCGGAAACTAGCTGCCGTTCCACGGTATCGAGAAAAAGAGAGCGTATCTTAGCGGTTGTCGTCTTAAGATCATCAGTATGGACATCGTTAGGTAAGGCCCAGTACCTTCGAATGTGCAATCCGTTCGCAGAATAAAATAAAACATGACCAGGTTTTAGCTCAGAAACTCCTTCATAAATACCTACTCCCGGAGAACGAGCCGGTCCGACAAGGAAGACTTCAGCCAAGCCTACCCGCCCGATAGTGGGGGATATATCCGGGTGTTTCAGAAGGGCTTTAAGTTCTGAAGAAAAAACTAGAGAACCGGACTGTTCACTGTAAAAGAGAGGCTTAACCCCCAAACGGTCACGCGCAACAAATAGCTGTTGTTCTCTACTGTCCCAGATGCCAAAGGCAAATATGCCGTTCAAACGCTCAACGCAAGAGGGGCCCCATTCTAAGTAGGAGAGAAGCAAGGCTTCCGTATCAGAATGTCCTTCAAAATGGTAGCCACGACTCAGAAGCTCTTGACGGATCTCCGTTGTATTATAAAGTTCGCCGTTATAGATTAGGGTATAAGTATGTTCTCCGCGTTGGCGAAGCATCGGTTGACGGCCCCCTTGAGGGTCAACGACAACCAGCCTGCGGTGGCCGAAAGCAGCACGAGGGGAAAGCCAGTACCCTTCTGCATCTGGCCCTCGGGGAATGAGAGTTTGAGTCATATCGACCAGAATATTCTTTTGGAGGGTGAGATCACGTCTCCAATCTACAAAACCAACGATACCACACATTAAGATTCCTCCTTGCATTCAATAGATAACCATTATCAATTAACCTTAGTACACTCTATGCTCTGTAGGGGGAATGTGTTCAAGAAGATAAATATTATTTGGATTTTCTTTTATTTGCCAAGATTATGAAATATGGAAGGAATTAGAGAGTGGATGAAGAAAATCTATAACCAAGCCTATAAGGGAGGAATGTTATGGATAATATTCAATATGATCCCGAGCGGATTCTGAATGGGTTCACAACAATGGAGCTAATAGAGTTGGCTAAGAAATTAAAACGAAAAACAAAGCAAACAAAAAGCGAAATCATTCAGGAAATTTTATCTCATCCGAGAGGAAAACTAGAGGAGAGAGTCAAGGTTTGGCAAGAGATCAATAGGAATCTAAGAAAAGAATTAGAAGAAATCTCTCAGGAAGATTTTACTATGTTTTCTTTAGAAAATGTCCCTCGAGAAGAAAGTTATAAGGTTGGTTACATGTTTACGTTAAGCTCTAACACGGAGATTAGAGCACTGGGTGAAGAATTATATAGTCGTCGCACTGAGGAAGACAAAGCACTAGATAACGAAATACAAGAAAAAACTGCTGCAGTAATCGCTGCGACGATTATGGAGAAAGATATAGAAGTTAGGGGTGCCCAAGAGACGATAGAAATCATAGAAACAGAAGACCTTTATAAAAGGATAAAAACTTTAGAAAACAAATTGCAAAAAGCAAGTCTGGAAGGGCAAAAAACTAAGGGACAATTAGAAAAGCTAAGAATTGACATGGTAAAGTTAAAAACTCAATTGGTCAGAGAAAAAGAAGAGACTGGAAGATGTCGAAATAGAATGAGTGATCTTGAAGAGGAACGGGCTGAAAAAGAAAGAGAAATTGATTTACTGAAACAGAAACTAGAGCAGAGAAAGACCTTGCCTCCCCAAAAAGTTAAGGACCAACTTTGTGGCGAAATCGATCTTGGATCCTATCAGGGTCGAAAAGCCCTGATCTTTGCCGATCGTGATAATGAAGTAGACATCAGACTTAATGCCTTGGGCATAATTCCTATTTGGGCTATGGAGATTGATTGGAACCGACCGAGACGAAGAATGTCTACTTGTCAACTTGTACTATATAAAATGAATGAAGAGAAGCTTAGCAAACTTGACGAGATTCGAGATATTGCTAGGTACTGGAATATTCCGTGTAGTGAACTCGTTCAACTAAAGTTGAACATCGAGACTTCGGTGACGAAAGCCGGGGAGTCTACCTCCTTCGCCGCCAAGGATTCCTAACAGGAAAGTTCGGCTCGGCAAAACCAATCCTCAGCGCGATAGTATTCGTGAAGGGCCGTGCGCTTCGGCGATACTCTATCCTACAGCGCTTAGTATTCGTTAAGGGTTGTGCGCTTTCGGCGATACTCTCCACTGGAGACTATCGTACTGGAGACTATCGTACCGGAGGCTTTCGTCACCGAAGCAGAGTACGGGGGGCACCACTCCCACTTGTAGAAGTGGGAGTCTCACGATTGGATGAACTTATTAATTTCAGTGGGAGGATAGTTCATGATTAGAGACAGTAGGATATGGAATTCCGTCGTTATCGGAAAACCTGTAATTGAAAGTATTGACGTGGATATCAACTCTCAGTCCTTGCGTTTGCAGGTGGATATGATTTCTATCTTACCGGATAGTCTACATAAGGCTTTAGACGGTAGACGCCAAATTACTATCTGGGGCAAAGATTTAATGTTGGCAGGATTTCCTGACGAACTTGTGACAACCTCTCAATTTCGACAGTATGAAATTAATGAAAGTAGAAAATCACGGGCTAGGGAATTCTTGAAAAGTCGACTCCTTTCTTTCACGGTGGAAGCTGTGAAGAAAGACACTCAACGAGTGTATTTTAATGGTAAAAATGTTGCATTTCACAATACACCTGTTACTTTCAATCCCTACACTTCCCAATTTACCCCGATACCTATTATCTCAAAAGATGTTCCAGCAGAGCGTGTCCAAAAGATTCTCTATGAGAAGCTCCCTAGTATAGATTTTCTTTCTTATCAATATCCGGAAGATCCTCCGTTAATTATCGGCTACCAGGACCATTTTTTTGGTTGTAAGTCCGGATGGCTAGGTGAACTTCGGCAACACTGGCGTATTTATTGTCCAGAAGGGGAAGAAGTAACCTGTGTTCCGGCGGAAATTCCTGAAAGCCAAATCTTACGTCGCGTGAATTTAGCATTTTTACTTGATGAGGATTTAAATGAAATCAGCAAACATTTGTTATTCGGTAAACCATTTCCGGCTAGCGAATTTATTAAACGGTTCACGTTGCTGTCTCAGGTAGAGCTGAATCCTAGCAACAGTTTACAAGCGCTAAAATCCTCAACCGTCGAAGCTGAGCCAAAGGTAAAGTCGGCTACGCATCCTTCCGAGATCAGGGGGGAACGGTCTGCAGAGGAGCAAGAAACGGAAGCGCCTAATTTTGAAACGCAGGAAGATAACGGGGAACAAACGTTTATTAATGATTTAAATCAGGTGGCCTTGTTGAATCAGCTTGTTTATGACATGGAAGACCTCGTGAATTTTCATATTGCCATCAAAACCGGGGCCTTAGTGGTTATTGCAGGTATGTCTGGGGTTGGAAAGTCTCAACTTGTTATTAACTATGCCCGCGCTTTAGGACTTTCTGGGGTGGATGAAGCAGGTGAAGCACGCAAACAGTTTTTATTTATTCCGGTTCGACCCAGCTGGAATGATGATGCAGACTTGATTGGCTTTTACGATGCAATTCACAAGATTTATCGACCGTCGGAAACTGGTCTTGTCGATCTACTCATCGAAGCATCACTTGAAGATAACAAAGATAAACTCTATCTCATTTGCTTTGATGAGATGAACTTGGCACGGGTCGAACATTACTTTAGTCAATTCCTAAGTATTTTGGAGCTTACTGAAGATCGGTACTTAACGTTATATAGCGAAAAACTGGCACCTGAGGTGTATAATAGGCACGAGTATTCGCCGCGAGTTCCCATCGGAAATAATGTATTTTTTGTTGGAACAGTAAATATTGATGAATCTTCCTTCCAATTCAGCGATAAGGTCCTTGATCGCGCGAATGTCATTAGACTCAAAATTTATGAGTCCTTGCGAGCTTGGAAGACTGTATTCGAAGAAAAAGCAGCTGGAAAACCCTCTGAGGAGCGAGCTCAACTCTCGCCTGTTCCGGGAAATGTCTTCTCTTCATGGTGCAATAATTCACCGACTGTAATCGGATTAACGGATGCCGAAATTGATTTTCTCGATGACTTAAATTCAATTTTACGAAAAATTGACAAAGACCGAGTTGTAGGTTATCGCATTATTCGCCAAATCGGTTCCTATTTAAAGAATATCCCCATAAATGTGGATGGACAAAAGTTGCTCGATCGAGGTAAAGCCTTTGATTTACAATTGGTGCAGCGGGTCATGACGAAGTTCAAAGGCCCAGAGTGCGACCTTGAACAGCTCTTCGGAAAATACGCGGACCGTGAGTCCGCTACAAGCCCGATCCTTCAATTATTTGTAAAGTATTCGGCAGTGTCGACGTTCAGTTATTCGCGGGATGTCTGTCATAAAAAGGCTAAGGAGTTATTAGATCATGGCTATGCATCCTGAGGATAAAGAGATCTCAATCATTTTCTTCACAGGTAAACAAGAGATTCCTCGCCAGGTTATTCAGGACAGCGTGATTGAGGTGTTTGAACGAGAAAACCTCTATGTCTCGTTCTCCTCTAACCAAGAGGATATGTACCTCTATATCGATGGCTTAGATGGCTATGATTCTTTAAAGCTTCATCTCGATGAGGAAGGGATTCCATGTTTAAGGCCAGGTACTGGGCGCTTCTCTCTTTATAGTGACATCAATGAAGATTATCCGTTGATTCCTGCTGATTATATGGTCTTCGTGAAACGCAAAGGGGAAGCGAAGGACGCTTTAGAAGCTACTTTACGGGTTAGACCCAATAATATTACAGAAGATCAACTTGATGTGATGCGCCAGGAGCTTAATGAAATGGTTCAAGGTCTAGCCTTTGACCAAGCTAGAACAAGTCATGGGATTAATCTTTACGAGGAAAAAGAATTATTGCCCCCTAAAATGTTGGCAGAGTTTGTGATTCTTAATCATATGGTAAAAGAACTTGGCGTGACACTTGAAGATTTGTCGCGCCGCCCGGATCAATATTTGAGTCAACAATACCGAGAAGTAAAGGCTAATGTGACTTGTAAACAAGATGCCAAGTCCTACCGATGGTTGTTATCTGTACAAGGGCAGAGAGCGAACTCAGCCGCCAAGAGCGTGGAACATCCAGAAGTTATCCTGGGGGTTATCCATCACCTTACTTACGATACCAATGAAAACCGAATGGTTCTAGGTTTCCTTCATTATGCTTTGTCAGAGCTGGAGTATGTTTTACGAGCAATACGGTGCACACTTTCGGAAGAACATAGGGCAATTGAGGTGAGAACTCCTTACTTAGTGATCCAGAAGTCTACAAGCCACGAAGTTCGGGCTCTGAAGGGGAAACTTGAAAGGCTTGAATTCATGGAAAGGGAAATGCAAAAAGGGATTTTTTATGTGCGTAAATATATGGATCACCCAGTGTTTAAAGGGCTCAAACAGGTGAGTACTCCTTATTACTCACTTAAGATACAACGAGACTGGCGGTATAAGAAAGTATTCGGCTGGTGGAAACAGCTTAGATCACAGAATTTCCAAATTTACCAGTGTCAGGATTTCAAGTTGCAATGGAAGCGGACCGATGTTTTATATGAATACTGGTGTTATATAAAAACCATTATAGCTTTAGAACAGTCGGGTTATTCACCTGTTTCGGGTTGGATTTACGATGATGTCAATCGAGCAAACCAAGAATTTATTGTCCCAGTACTTCAAGACGATACATTAGTGAAAATGGTTAAGGGTAAGATTCAGCTATCTGTGAGGTTCAATGAGAAAATGTCCCGAGCGAAGCGCGGTGCACTCAGAAGTAACCGAATTCTCTATATGGAAGGAACGAATTATAAGCCGGATATTCGAATTGATGTTTTTAATAACGACGTTTATAGCGGATCGGTCATTGTCGATGCCAAATACCGAAAACGATTAAACATCTGGAACAATGACAGAGTAGAAGATGAGAATCGCCCCAAAAACATGAACACCTTGCAAAACTATTCCAATTCGCTAAAATACATCGGTGACTCAGCGGGAGTATCTAAGGCCATTAGAGTGATTGCCCTTCACCCAAGTTATGGGCCTGAAATAGAGAACATGGAGGATACAAATGTTAGTCTGATACAGCTAAGGCCGAAAGAAAAGTTAACACATTACTCGCAGTATTTGGAGAGGTTGATTAAGGGGGGCAACTAAGCTGACGACACAGGATGTGTCTAATGTCGAATGTGCCATGGATGACGATGCAATATTGATAAGCCGTCGATGTGAAATAAAGGAGAGTGGGTTTCCTTGCATTGTGTGAATGTTGACCAGTTAGAGCCTGGAGCAGTAGTAGCGAAAACTTTTTTTGGTGAAAATGGAAGACTGATGATCAGACAGGGTACAAAAATAACGGATGATCTAATAAATAGAATGAAATCACACAATATAACAATGATATTTATCGAAGACAACCTCAACACTGTTGGTTGTAACGATATAATTAAACCGGAATTACGGGCAGAAGCTATACAGTCCTTGGAACAAATTTATTTGTCTGCGAAAGATCATATCCAATCGAAAGATAAATTTGGGGTAGTTCTGGACAATATTGTAAAGGCGATAATTGATGATCTAGCCAGTAACAATAAAAACTTTATAAGTATTCTTGACTTAAAAAGCCATGACAATTATACATATGCGCATTCTGTAAATGTAGCTATTCTTTCTATTGTTACTGGTATGGCAATTGGTTGTGACTATTCAAAACTGAAAAATATCGGAATAGGTGCAATGCTTCATGATATCGGGAAAGCGTCTATTCCTTTGAACATTCTAAATAAAGCAGGTAAGCTAACACCACTTGAATTTGCCTTAATACAAAAGCATCCTGAAATTGGGTTTAGAAAATCTAAGCTAAATCTGGACATAGAACCCACAGCCAGATCGATTATATTGCAGCATCATGAAAAATTAGATGGCACTGGATACCCAGGTGGTAGAACGTCTGATACTATCCATCAATTTGCTAAAATAGTAGCAATTGCAGATATTTACGATGCCTTGACGAGCGAAAGGCCCTATAGAAAACGTTGGCCAATAAAAGAGAGTTTAGATTTTCTTCAACAAATAGCCGGTAATTATATAGATCCCGAAATTTTAAAAGCTTTTGCCAATAGAATTGCACCCTATCCAGTTGGGAGTAAGGTGATGGTATCTGATAGCAGAATCGGTTATGTAATCAACAACCGTAATTTGACAAGACCGATAATTGGTTTTTCTAATGGTGATACCTTTGATATGAGTAAAGAAACGTATCTTTATATACGCGAAATTGTAGATTGAGCTTATCCAAAACTCTATTTCGAGGAGGCAGCTTTGAAATGGCCCGTATTTTAGTGGTGGATGATTCGATTGTAATGCGTAAAAACATAATTGGCATTTTAAGCCAGGCAGGTCATACCATTGTAGGTGAAGCTATGAATGGTGGACAGGCACAACTGATGTATCGAACTTATTTGCCGGATTTAGTAACTATGGATATCACTATGCCAGGGATTAATGGTATTGATGCAGTTAAACTAATCATCAAGGATTATCCAGATGCTAAGATCGTTATGGTGAGTGCGCTTAATCAAAGAAACATGGTTTTGCAGGCCTTAGAGCTAGGAGCCAAGCATTATCTGATTAAACCAGTCACGCCTGAGGCTGTGATTACAGTTATTCAAAAGGTTTTAGGTATTAGCCTAACTAATCTAAACACTGATGAATCTTCAGGAGAATCTCAGGCAGACGAAGCTGGAGAATTATCTAACGAAAAAACTGAGTCTGTGACTCAACAACCCTTTTTGATTGAATCTATTAATAATACGTTTCGGATCAAAATTACAAAATATTTGACTGAAGAAAGTTGCAAATCTTTACAGCAAGCTATACAAGGACTTTTATTTGTCAAACCTCTTGCAGTGGTTATAGATTTTGGTAATCTGGAGGTTCTTCCAAATCCCCTTCTCGAAAAAATCGGCGAAATAGTAAAAGCAATTAAAGGTGCAAAGGGAATTCTCGAAATCGTAGCTCAAAACAAAGGTTTTATGCAATTAATAAAGGATAAAACAACAGGAGAAATATCAGACCAGCACGCTACAAGTGAGACTTCTTCAGCTGAAACGGATCTTCTATCTACTGAGTTATTTCCCTTGGGGCATAAACATTACACTCTGGAGCCAGCAGGACCTATTGATAACTTTATCTATATGAAAAAGATTACATGTCCGATATGCAATAATTCTATTGAAATACAAGACATACGATTTTCTAGATTAGCTATTGAAAAAGTTGATCCTGACTTCCGAAAACATTTTGTCGGTTTTGAACCACTCTGGTATAGTGTTCAAATTTGTCCGCAGTGTAATTACGCTAGTTTAGTCGAGGACTTCGGTAAAATTACGGAAAAGGTAAAAAGCCTGATTTTGCAAAAGCGTTCTAAGCAAAAGGTTAAAGTAGAAGCTAATTTCCTCGTCCAACGGAATATCAACCAAGTGTTTACATCCTATTACTTGGCTTTAGATTGGCTCAAAGATGTAACAACTGCTAAACCCCAAGAAGGTAAGTTGTGGTTACGATTAGCTTGGCTTTATGAGGATGTAAATGATCTGGAATTATCTAAAATGGCTTCAGGAAAGGCTTTAACCTTGTATAAAGACTTATATCATAATAGCAGGAGTCAAACTACAGTTGAACAAGACCAACGTGTAACTATGTTATTGGGTGAACTTTGTCTACGTAATGATTTAAAGGATGAAGCCCAGAAGTATTTCCGAGATACCATTGTCAATCAAGGTGGAAACAAAGCAATGAATGAAACTGCTAGAGACCGGATGCGCGATATTCGTGAATAAAACCATATGAGTTTGCAAAAAACAGAAGAACTTATTATGCATATCCTCAGAGCCTTGGTGAAAAATGTCTATAAGATGAAAGGGGATAATGTAAAGCTTAGTTTAATGGAATAAACCCCAAGATTAATATAGCCAAAGTTTAAGATGCTAATAATTATTTTTCCGAATGAGTAACCATATTGATATGGAATACGTAAAAATGCTATACTTAAGGTGTAATCTGGGTATTTTATAAAAGAGGTGATAGAAATGGCTACGGCTTCTTTCGATAGGAAAATTGTTATTAGAGATAAAACGGCTGTGGATGTCATTGTAAAAGGGCTAGAGTCTCCCGTTAAGACAAGCTCTTATTCTACTATTGACGTTACACAAGAATTTAAAAGGGGTAAAGAAGCATTAAAACGGTTCTCGTCTCGCTCGAAGCACTCATATCAGAAGTAGGTATAGACGAGACCAAAACTGTCTTATCTACTTTTTTTTGTACCAAAGACCCAGATGTACAATCCTTTTTAGCTAATAAAGCTATGTTATTTGAGCAGATTTCAAAAAGTAGGACAACCCAGGGGTTAAATTGCCCTTGGGTTTTGCTGTTAATAATGGTCATGACACCAATGACAAGTGCTGTATCCACTACTTAGAAATATCTGTTTATTTTCCCTCTTCGATAGGGTGAAAGCTTCCTCTCCCCCAAGGGTGCCAATTGACAGGATTATATGTATGCTGTAAGAGATAGGGGCCTTTTTCTTCATGGTTAGTGGAATTTCTTGTTACCTAGTAATTTTGCATAATCCATAAATTGAGACGTAAACAAATATAAGCTATGGCCTTGGGTACCTTTAGGCAATTCAACTGCCCGGAAAGCTTCCTGACGCAAAACTCATGAGTGTTGCCGACCTAACCGAAAAGGAACTCACGACTGATCATCCTTCCACTCAAAAGAATGAAATTATTTATTAATAAAGGATTTCATGGGAAATAAAAGAATTACCTAAATATTTAGTAATCTGGGATTTTTGCCAAAGATAACAGAAAAATGTCTAACTAATAATGTAAACTTAAAGTAGGTGAGAAAATTCTACTACGATAAGGGGAGTTGTAATTATGAGGTTGAATATAAGCTTGAAGTTTCCACCAACGGAAGGGTTCCCAATCCATTATCATTATTGGCTCCAAAGCGCGATTTATCACGTAATGGAAGGGGAAATCGCAGATCAGGTCCATTCGCAAGGGTTCGAAGGAGATGGACGGATTTTTCGGCTCTTTATATTCTCAAAGCTATTGGGACGTTATATGAGCGGTCTTTTGTATATGATATCGCGGACCTTTACAAAGCGGATATTAGCATCCCGATTGCATTTGAGATAGCAGAACAACAGCCGGAGGATATCGGTGCAGTAACCAGGCGAGCCGTTCGCGATGCGATTGCAGACGGCAGTATCTTAGAGCGTATGGTCAAGGATATCCGTGAATTGCTTTTAGGAATCGCAGAAGACGGATCGTTGCAGGAGGTGTCGGAGATTGATACCAATACCGTACAGCTCTGGGATGATAAAAACGGTTTTGTGAAGAACGCTATCTCTTATGGGAAGGAGTTGGATGAACTGGGCTCGGAGGAGACCGCGCTCTCTGAGGGCTATGGTACGCTGCTGCCGGAGGAAGAAACATGATTATTCTCACAATGACGGACTGCCCTATTGGGTTACGAGGTGACCTGACCAAATGGCTGTTGGAAATTAGTCATGGAGTATTTGTTGGACAAGTTAGCGCACGGCTACGGGATCAATTATGGGAACGCATCAAAGAAACTACAAAAGATGGCAGGGTAACCATGGTATTCAATACAAACAACGAACAGCGGCTGGATTTCCGCGTCCATAACAGTACGTGGGAGCCCATTGACTTTGACGGAATTAAGCTGATGCTGCGGCCGAGCCCTTCACGTATTAAGCAATTAGGGGAGTTACGTTTGGGTTTCAGCAAAGCAAGCAAAAGGCAGATGGCAAAACGTGCTGCGAAAAAGCGAGACAGTACTTATCCCGATACTTATGTTGTAATAGACCTCGAAACAAGCGGACTTCATATGCTGCAATTTTAAGAATCCCTGGAGGCCAGTACAGGCATTCCAGGGATTCTTAAATGTTGCACGATGCTGCTAAGTTACATTCAGAGGTAAACTGCATTAAATTAAAAGACTAGGTTTTTAAAGGTACGTCATCGGGTCGATCCCTTCAAATTCATTTGTTACATGGGATTTGTTATCCAGGGATTTTATATAAAGTTGCTCGTCTCGATACGCGCGGAAGAGACCAAGGTCAATTAGAGCAAAGTAAATTGCGTGACGCAACCCCCATAAAATGGTACAATAAGGATATACGATAGGATGCCAAGTGAAGTGAAGTTACCAGAGGTTTAAATGATACAGCGTTAATGATATTGGAAAGGTATGAAAAGTTTTGGCTATAAAAAAACTTATCCGCTTTGACTGGGCTATTAAATATATACTACGTAATAAGGCTAATTTTGATGTACTAGAAGCGTTTATTTCCAACTTGTTGAAAGAAACAATCGTTATAGAAAATATTTTAGAAAGCGAAGGTAACCGGGAAGCTGAAAATCGAAAATTTAATCGGGTTGACTTAAAATGTAAGGATTCACAAGGGAAACAAATAATCATTGAAATACAAAATCAACGGGAGGCAGATTACCTTCAACGATTGCTTTGGGGTACGTCAAAGGCAGTTGTGGAAGGTTTGGAGCTGGGGAAGGGCTATAGCGAAGTTGTAAAAGTAATATCTATCAGTATTCTATATCATTCCATGCGAGTGAATGAAAAAGAGAATACGGATTTTATATATTATGGTACAACAGAGCTGATTGGGCTTCATACGAAAAAACCGCTTATTCTTCACGAATCTAAAGCGAAACAGAAAGAAACACCTGTCGTTACCAGCAAGAATGTATTTCCGGAATACTACATGATTTATGTTGAAAAATTTGAAGATATGATAAACGAAGCTATTGACGAATGGGTATATTTCTTCAAGCATGGTGCAATACGTGAGGACTTTAAGTCACCAGGAATACTGCTAGCGGCCAAGAAGCTGGATTATCTGATGATGAGCGAGGAAGAACGACGGGGATATGACGATTATCTTGCCTACCTTGGGCAAGAATTGGGGATCTTAGATACTGCAAAAGAAGAAGGTAGAGAAGAAGGGTTAGTTATTGGAGAGGCAAAAGGCAAGGCTGAGACAATTTGTCAATATCTCGAAGTACGTTTTGGTGCAGAATCTCAAGTACTTCAAGAGAGAGTTCGCACGATGACAGACTTGGATGTGCTCAGCCGTATTACAAATCGAATTTTCGTTGTCGCCCATTTAGATGAAGCAACGGCTCTTATTCAAGACTATTTAATATCTCAATAGCATTAGAAGTGTCGAGGTGCCATGAACGACAATACTCAGGCCTCATGATTTCAAACAGGCGGCCTTGTTAATGTGGTTATTTACTTTTCATAAACATGTATGAAAAATTACTTCAAGTCCAACCACCTTTGATAAAAGATATAAAGTTTGAAACTCCGGATGGGAAAGTTATTAACAAAAATGCTGGCTGGTTTGAAGTTGGGGAAAAAGTGAAAATTGTTATTTCTTTAGAAGGCGATTGTCAGTTGGTTGATTTATTTATAACTTCGACGGGATCTGAAACATATAAATTGTTGTGAACTCAAAAAAGCTACAGAATATGGTGTGATTAGCATCATTGCCTGCGGCTTTTTTATTTTATAATCAATAATTTTTGCCGTTTTCATGCGTATAAGCTGACAAAAAAGAGATATGATATGATATTTTCTGCCCAAAGAGCCACCAACACAGCAATCCTGCAGCGATGCACACCCCTTCTGTGAGATGGACAGGCGCAGCGCCGATGGCAATGGAGAGACCCAAAAACAATATGCATATCCTGCAATAAATGTTTTTCTACGGAAGGCATCCAATAAGCCTAAGACTGGGTTCTACTCGTCCTAGGCTTTTGTTTTTCCTGCAAATATGGCCACCGGAAAAGAATGGGGCGTTCCCCCTTGCGGGTGTATAAGCATATCATATTCCATAAATTGATTACAATGCCTTATTCTTGCAGGAGGAATGAATACAGCGATGCTTTTTGAACGTGAAGACTGGAAGTTATTCAGAAATATGGATACATTGCCCCAAAAAGCAGGGGTGCCCAAAAGTAAACTGTCGATGCTGGTTTGCAAGGAATTAGCGGACAATGCGCTGGATACATGCGGC
>LOEW01000173.1 GCA_001516045.1 Desulfosporosinus sp. BRH_c37 | reverse complement strand
CCCCCCCCCCCCGCCACAGCTTCCAACTCATCATCACTCAATTCACTATTGCCATTTGTCTGCTTCATATCCGTTTCATACTGCTTCAACTCTTCCAGCGTAAAAGGAATTCCCATCTGTGCCGCCAGCGGCAGGATATCATCGTTAACCATCTGGGTTCTTTTTTCTTCATTCATAGTTTCTCCCTGGTACTTTTGGGAAAGCTCCGCAAGTTTTTGTTGCCAAGCTTCGTCCTGGGTAATAGCTTCATAGAATTTTTTGACGTTTTCCTTTGCCATATGAATCCACTCCTTTTCATTTTTGGTTTGATCTCCGGGGGGGCTTGTTGATCAGTCTATAAGTAATACAGTTTTACACCCATTGTATTACGCGAAAAATTTAGACAAATTGCGACAATTAATCAATCTAAAAGGGAGCGCAGTCGCTGCATGGAACGGTATAGAATAATCCCCACATTGCTCTCACTTAAACCGGTAAGGCTTGCTATGTTGCGGTTAGTTAGGCCTCCCCAAAATTTGAGGGAAATAATGTTTCGTTCCCTTTCCGTGAGTTGCTGCAGGGCCTGAATCAATTGTTCATTGGTTAGAAGAGCTACAATCTGATCCTGCGGATCAGGCTCAGGACTAACTACCTCATGGGCCATTTCCAGACAAACTGCTGAATGTTCTGGTTCCTTGAAGTAATCAACCACAACATTATGAGCAATCGTAAAAAGCCAGGTCGAGAATGTACCCCGATCTGAGGAATAGCTGTCCAGCCGGGACAGGACTTTCTCAAAAATCGTGCTGGTCAGGTCATCGCTGACAGCCGGGTTGTTGACGCGGCACCGCACATAACTATAAATTCTAGGGAAGTAATGCTCATACATACGCGTAAAAGCTGCTGGATCATTATGTATTTGAGAGATGTCTTCTGATTCGCCGGGTAGCTTATTCTGATACAGCTTACATCACCCCCTAATTGATCCTTAATAGAAAAGATTCACCATCATTTAAAAAAAATTTAGATCTCTGTTGTAACTCTGTTAAATGACTCCTCCAATACCATATCCAATAAAGACAAGCGGCAAAGCGCCATGATCAGCCTAGCTTTATTTACCGGTTTAGTGATCTTTTTATCAAATTGCTCCAAATTATCGGCAGCTTTCTTAACGATAGACTGCAGTACCTTGAAAGCCCCGACAGAGATTGGCGGCTTAGCAATATAATTCTGTAACCTGCTGCCCTCACGATAAACGGGGTAATTCTCCAAGCCCATAAAACGCAGCAGCCAATCAGCCCTGCAGCAACCATTGGCGGCTATAATTCCCATGTAATCCGCGATCAATTCATCCAGAAGTTGGTTTTCAGCCGAACCGAAAACACGTTGGGTAAAATAGTGGGTAGCCTCGTGTTCCCGGCGAATAAGCACGGATAATTCCTGCCAGTCTTGTCCTGACAGGTCCATATCTACAGGAGCTATGCCACTGTAGTATCCATCACTCAGGATCAGAAAAGTATCTTGATAGAGCTCTTTGCGGGGCATGAAGCTCTGGAACTCTTCTGTCCATTCTGCCTCAGAACACTGCCCTGGATTTTCAGCCTGCCATTGTTTCTTGTAAGCCCAGATTCTTCCCCAGTTGTTATACCCCTTGACCATACAGGCCCCCATGGAATCAGGTATTCTCTTGGCTTCGTTTCTTTGCGCCAAAGCCTGCACCAGGGTGACAAAATCACGCCTTTCTCTGGTGAAAAGCACTGGAATAGCACCCACCGGTGTCTGATGTAAGGAAAGCAGCAGATTTTCCGGGCAGACTAACGTTAGAGCGCTCTCTTTGGCCCAGAGCTCAGGCGGTATCCCTCTACGAGTTGCTGTTCGATAAGCTTCCGTTTGGCTGATGCCTTCCTGAATGGGGAAACTAAGTTGGACCAGATTGTCCTGGAGAACCCTAAACACTCCTCGGGTCTCAGCCTCCCTGCAATACCCCTGCCAGGTCTTAATAAAGGATTGGTCCGCCAGGGGAAAGGCCTCCGAGAGTAGGGTTTCCTTATTAAAGAAGCGTTCATTATAAGCTAATAACTCTGCTGCTTCGGTTTTACCGGCTCCGAGCTCAGTCAGCAAAACAGTATAGCGTTCTTCACTACTAATCATTGCTCTATAGCTCCCCCTAGGCTAGTTGACGCTTAGCCAATTCGGCAAACATTCCGTTCAACTGCATTAATTGTTCGTAGTTTCCTTCTTCAATAATCGTCCCCTTATCCAGGACGATGATTCGATCACAGTTCATCACTGTACTCAGACGGTGGGCGATGACAATTCGGGTAGTTTGCAGGCTGTCCAAGCTTTCGCTGACGATAGCCTGGGTCTTATTATCCAGCGCACTGGTAGCCTCATCAAAAAAGATAACCTTTGGTTTATTGACGATGGCTCTGGCAATCAACAAACGCTGCCGTTGACCTCCGGAGATAGTGCCTGCGCCTTCGCTGATTACGGTATGCATACCCATCGGCATTTCATTAATGTCCTTTTCCAGCCCTGCCATTCTGATTGCTTCTACGGCATCGTCCATAGTAAGTTTGGTATTGGCACCTATTACATTAGAAAATATATCTCCAGCCATTAATTTGCCATTTTGCAAGACCACTCCCAGTTGCCTGCGAATCGCCCGAATATCAACTTTTTCCAAGTCCTTTTCATCATAGTAAACCCGTCCCGACTCAGGCTTTTCAAATCCCAACAACACCCTTAGCAGGCTCGATTTTCCGCTCCCTGAAGGTCCTACCAGACCGATGTATTCCCCTGGCTTAATTTTTAAATTAAGGTCTTTCAGCACCAGAGGAGCTTCTTCCTTATAGCGAAATGATATATGGTTTACCTCAATAGAACCCTTTAAATCCCCCGGATCACTTTTAAATTCATCGTATTCCGGTTCTGTTTCCAAAATAGGCCTTAACTTTTCAAATACTGGGATAGCAGAGCCGACACTCAGTAAAGCACCGGACATCACCACCATCGCTCCCCAAAAAGCAGTAAAAGCGGCATTAAAGGCCACGAATTTCCCAGCTGTTAAACTTCCTTTGGATAAATAGATCACACTGGCAAAAATGCTCAGGGAAGCAATTAAGCTAAAAACCGAATTAAAAGTTTCCAGCCAGTTGGACAAGACGGATTTTTTAAAATCTAGTCTCCTTTGCTCACTGAATTTTTCAGCCCAAACATAAAAGGCGCGATTTTCTGCACCGGCCACTCTGAATTTACTTACCCCTCCGATTAACTGTAATAATAAGCCGCTGATCTTATTGGCAACATCAGTTAGTTCTCGCAAGTAATTCAGTTGCATTTTGCCAATTCCCAGGAGTACGAGCATGTTGATCACAACGAGTAAAGTAGCCACTCCCGCCAGTTTAGCATCGTAGTAAAATAGCAGCGCAAAATTGAACAAGGCAAAAATACTGCTGAGAATATTGGTTAGAGTTACCCCGGACAGAATAGCCCGAATTTGTCCGATTCCCATGGCTCGCATGGCCAGTTCTCCGGCTGAATAGCGCTTAAAAAAAGGCACCGGCAGCTCTAATAAGCGATCCCAAACGGCAGACTCCAGCGAAGCATCTATCATTCCTTCCAGGCGTAGCATGGCAATAGAACGAGTTAAGCCGAACAGAGTACCAGCTACCGCGCTGGCAACCAGAAAAAAACCAACTTGTAAGAGCTGACTCTTGTCTGCACTGGGGATAATGCTGTCATAAATTATCCCGGTGGCTATCGGAATGGCCATTCCTAATAGCCCGCCTAACAGACCGACCAGTATTAACCTGAAAATATCGCGTTGCCAACAAGCTCCCAGGGAAAAGAAAAGTAAATCACGCTTACTCATAGTCGCTTTAGGGAAAGGTCGATAGAAGGAATAGGCAAATGGTTTAAGCTGAGCCGCTATTTCTTGATTAACCATAATTACTTTCTCTGAGACAGGGTCATGCATTTGATAACGTGAAGGATGTACGGGAATCAGGGCTATCGGATTGTTATCGTCCTCCCTATAAGCCAGCAGAGGGCCGCTGTTAAGTCGCCACCAATTGTCTCGTAAAATTACTTTACGAACTCGAATACTAGAAGCTCGTGCAATCTCCTCCAAGGGGTCTGCTGGCAAATTAGCTGTTTGATCAGCAGTCACGGAGACAAATTTGATATTCATAGCCTTACCGATTATTTTACAAACATTAAAAACTGAATCCCCACTAACGGTATCAATTGGGGGTGCATCTCCCCCGGTAATTGTTGCTAATTTGCCAAGTGCACTTGCCATAAAATTCATCTGGTTGTTAACCTTTTTTTTAAGATGTTGGGACAGTTCCTGAGCATGGATTTGGCGAAGATGAACAACTTTTTGAAGAGCCTGCCTATGAAACTGTTCCATTGTCATTAGGTCGTTAGCGTTCATATTTCTCAGCAAGAGTTCATTATTCTCTATTTGAACTTCAAAGCTATCTTTATTGGATAGAGCATTAGACCAGTGGTTGATCAGGGTGCCAAGATTTTGCTGATTTTCCTTCGTACTTGCCAGTTTTTGAAATGTCTCTCGTTCGATTCGCCGCAAGCTGGTACCAGTTGAGCCAACAGCTAATAAACCAAGTTCCAGTTCTTCATCTTTGATGGGTTCTATGCCAAAAATCAAATCACCAACTACTGCTTCAAATAAGAATGACCGAGTTCCCCTAACTTGGTTATCCAGTAGAGGGACACTGAAAACTGACACCTTGCCACTTTCAACCACCCAGACAAAGGCTGGATCGATGGGTAGTAAGGGCTTATTACCCTCAACAGCTACTACGTTTCCCAGATTTTGAAACAGCTCTATGTTTGTCATACGCTAGTTCTCACCTTTCCCTAATACTACCCCGCATTGATCAAATCTGCGTAATATCCACCTGTCTTAATTAAGTCCTCATGACTTCCGCGCTGCACAATTTTCCCTTTTTCCATGACAATAATTTCGTCACAATCGCGTATGGTACTTAAACGATGGGCCACAATAACACAGGTACAACCCCGACGCCTGATATTTTCATCCACTATTTTTTCAGTGAGCGGATCTAACGCACTCGTGGCTTCGTCCATGATGAGGATAGATGGACTCCCTACCAATGCTCGGCAAATTTCTAAGCGTTGCCTCTGTCCACCGCTGAAATTAGTGCCGGCTTCGTCCACGAGCTGATCGTACCCTCCTGGTCGGGCAGTAATATCGTCATGAATACAAGCATCTTTTGCCGCTCTGATAAGTTCAAACTCCGAAACAGTGTCATCCCATAAGGTAATATTGTCCCGAATTGTTCCGGCAAACATAGAAATATCCTGATCCACCATGGCCAAGGAATTCGTCATTACGGTTCGGGGAATAGTTGGCCTGGCATAGCCGTCAAAGAGCATCTCACCTGACCAGGGCTTGTAAATACCCGCCAATAATTTGGAAACTGTCGATTTCCCACAGCCTGAACCTCCGACCAGCGCAACCCGAGAACCAGGTTTTAAAGAAAGATTGAATTGGTCGATTAGAGGGGGTTCTAGTCGACTATAGCCAAAGCTTAAATCACGCAGTTCAATATACCCTTCCAACTTATGATACTCATCAATGGGCTTTGTTTGGCTGCTAGGCTCCTGAAATTCTTCATCCTGGGGGTATTTTAAAACGTCATCGAGTCGATTCATATCCCCTACCAAATCTTGAAGAGTTCCACCCAAGCCAACCAGACTGTTGATCGGTGCCAAAAAGCTAGACATTAAGCTCTGGAACGCAACTAACATACCAACAGTCATACCACCCTTTAAGATTATGAACCCACCCGTTATGATTACTATCGTATTGGTTAACGTTTGTAAGAAAGAAGGTAAACTGGACAGATAATTGCTTGCTGTCCCATTATCCTGTTTGGCATTTAATACTTTAGCCTGATATCCTGACCATTTGGCAAAAAAATCCGATTCAGATCCCGTGGCTTTTAACGTCTCGATCGTCTGCAGACCTGACATGGCAGTCCCAATCAGTTTCCCACTGTCCTGCTGCAGCTTGCGATTTAGGTCCACCCTTTTTTGGGATACGAATCGTAAATACAGAACATTGATGGCAGCCGCCGTAACACCCAGCAAAGTGAGAATGATGCTGTATTGCAGCATTAGCACAAAATAAAATACAATCATAATAACATTAATCACCGTTGTAGCCAGTTCTCCGGATAATAACTGGGCAACTGTGTTATTGCTTGCCATACGAGAACTAATATCCCCAATGTAGCGTTGGGAAAAAAAATCGATCGGCAGATGAAAAATATGCCAGAGAAACTGACTGGAAGTGCTCATCGCTATTTTAGTCTTCAGCCTTAAAAGATAGTATTTTTGCAGCCAGGTCAGAAATCCCCTTAAGATTGCCGTCAAACCCATGCCCAGCAAGAGGAACATCATCCAGCTATCTTTGCCTTTGATCAATATCTCATCAATAAACACCTTGGAAAATATCGGTATAACTAAACCTGGTATGACTAAGGCCAGTCCTACCAGCACAATATAGGTCAGAGCCCGCTCTGAACCTTTGACCCGTAGCTGCAAAGATTTAAGCAGGCTGGGTTTTTCCCCTCCTTTGCTAAAATCCGGCTCGGGGCTAAAGGTCAGAACAATCCCGGTAAAAGCTTGGTCGAATTCTTCCTCAGTAACTGATCTAGGACCGCTGCCTGGATCATTCAGATAAACCATACCAGCTTGGAACCCTTCCACCACCAGAAAATGGTTAAAGTTCCAGTGTACGATCATGGGAAATTGCATTTCTTTTAATAACTGAGGTTCTTTGCGAAAACCCTTAGCCTCCAGTCCATATACTCTGGCGGCTTTCAAAACATTATTGGCTTTGCTGCCATCCCGGGAGACTCCGCAGTCGCTGCGCAATATCTCCAAAGGCACATACTTCTTCCAGTAGGCTAGAATCATCGCCAGGGAGGCAGCACCACATTCGACGGCTTCCATCTGGAGTACTGTGGGAACGTGCGCCAGTTTACCTTTTTTTCTTTTCACTCGCTAATTCACCTCTGTCTATTAAAGATTCAATGACTTTTTAAGCATAGGAATAACCATACTGATGGGCCGCACTTTCTTGACAGTTATCGAACCGGTACAAAAAGTACCGCTGCCAATCTTCATATCAGGGCCCCGTCCTGAAGACCATTTGTAGCCGCTCACGGTAGAATCGTCAACGACCATGTCAATTCTTACTTCCAGAGCCACACCCTGTCCCAGTCTGGACACCAGCTCTTTACTGCCTAGGGTTAGCAACATTCCCTGTGCTGTAGTGGGAAACTCAGATACAGATACAACTCGACCTAACATAAAGCCCGATTCTTCTTTCTGGACAGTGGAGGGTGAGATCTGCACCTCCATGCCGGATAAAATGTTTTTCCCTTCTTCCGCCGGGACATACATGGTTACTCCTAAATTGACAGTTTTACTCACGCGTTCCAAGCTCATCAAGCTTATTCCTGGGCTAATTAGATCACCTTTTTTCACCTGAACCTCCAGAACTCGACCATCCACCTGTGAAATAACCGAGGATGAACGTTCCAGTTGATCCTGCAGTTTCGGAATGTTATTTTCTAATTCAGCAGTTTTAATGCTCTTGGTTGTCGAAAATTGTTCCTCTAACAACTGCTCATTTAATTGGGCTTGCTGCAGATTAGCCTTGAGATTTATGATATCTACATTCGAATCACCGGAGATTAGCTTATTCAGATTAGCCTCTGCCAATTGGGTTGTCTTTTGCAGCAGTTCAAGTTGAGATTGGGCATCCGTCAAATCTTTTTTGGATATCGCTCCTGCCTGGTCGAGAATCGTCAGTTTCGCAACATTATCACTCTGATTTTTTTCACTTATCTGAGCCTTAGCCAGGTTGTTTTGAGCTGCTTGTATATCATATCCTTCACCAGCAACCGCGCTTTTGTAATCGGCTTGCGCGTTGGGAATAGCTGCCTTAGCTTCTCGAATTTTTCGGATTAGGGTATAGAAATCAATCAGTTCCGAACCTATTTGCTTGTTTTCACCTGGGTCAGGCGTGTCAAGCTTCAGGTTTTTTAGATCTTCTAATTGCCTTCTAGAATCATTTATTTTTTGAACCAGCTCTGGTTGATCAATCCGGGCAACTACTTCACCTCTCGTAACTTGATCTCCGGCCGCCACCCTAATATCCGTAACCTGCCCCGACTGGGTATGGATGATATTTTGGATGCCATAGTTATTGATCAGGATTCCTTGTCCGTTAACCTTCGTAGGAAGAGCCCCAAAGATGCTCCATATGATAGCTGAGATCAAAATAACACTTACTCCTAATAGAGCAAGCCAGGCCTTGGGGGTAGTAACGGCAACCATCTGATCAAGTTGTTCCGGGGACGAAAGTCTATCCAGTGATACCTTGCGAAATATTTCGTTTTTCACCTGGTCAATCTCCCTTCTTATTGCTGCTAAACCTTAGATACTTTGCTTAATCAAGCTATCCCCTTTAAGCACGTCTTCCACAGTTGCACTTTTATTCACAACTATTAAAATTATGGCAGCACAGCTAAGGTAAATATTAATAACGGTCAAAATTGGATCAATGATTGCATTCGCTGCCAATAACAAGGTAATTGCTACTGCCGCGGGCAGACCCAGTGGACCAAGCACCATCGTGATCATTGACAAAGCGATGATACCCGGCGCACCGGCCCCGGCCACAGCAGCTACTACGGCCATACAGAAGATAAACACTAATTGTGGCAAACCTAGCGTTATATTATACATTTGGGCCATAAAGCCCGTTCCTAAAGTAAAAACCAACACCATACTATAACGACATATCACAATACTGAGTGGTACTATCAGATTAATGAGCCGGTTCGGCAGGTTGAAATTGTCATGTAAGGCATCAAACACGACCGGCATGGTTGCATAGCTATTGCCGGTACCAAAGGCAATAACCATGGGTTGCTTCAAATCTTTTAATACTTGGGGAATCGACTTGCCGGACTTCAATGAAATGATCAGGGAAGCAAGTAAGATTAGAATCAGACCGGCCAGATAGATAAGCAAGACAAATTTAATCATAGCCTGGAGTATATCAATCCCTGCAACAGCGATCTGTCCTGACAGCATACACATTAATCCCATGGGTAAGAGGTACATGATCAGTAAGATTGCTTTTTCAAACGCCTTAAATACAGAATCAGAGATCTCCAACAAGAGTTCACCTTTCTGACGGGGTAACAGTCCGATACTTATTCCGAAAACAATCGAAAAAAACAATATTTGCAAATTCGTACCATTATTGAAGGCTTTAAAGATGTTTGTCGGTATAATCATAGCCAAAACTTCATTAAGGTTAAAACCTGTGCTGCCCGTATTGATCTCGCTTGAACTGTCACTTCCGACTTTCATTAGTACCTGTCCAATTTTGTTCATGTTATTTTGGTTCATATCCGCCCCAGGTTTTCCGATGACTGCCAGACCTAAACCAATTAAGCTCACCATAAATAGCCCCAGTAAAAAAACCACTATGATTCGTTTGAAATATAAGCCAACCTCATCGGAATAAAACAGTCTGCCAATACTCGTAATAATAGCAGCTGCCATAATAGGAATGACGCACATGCTCAAGAGGGAGATATAGGCTTGCCCCAACGATGCCAGTTTAAGTCCGACGGCCGGATAAAAAAGTCCTATTATTACACCGCTCAACATTCCCGCTAATATTACCCAGGGATTTTTCAAATGCTCCCAATTTAGCTTATTAGTCATTTACTTCACCCCCTTGCTATAGTTCTGCACTATTTGTTGAACTACCTGATCCTTCTTCATGATCGTCAGATAAGTATTTAACCAAGCCAGCAGATTTGTATTATCAGGGGCAACTGCTATGGCAATCTGATCTACTCGGTTTTTGAGAATAAATAACTTGGTATAGATTAAGAGATCGGGGCTTTGATTGATTTGCATGTTCAACTCATTTTCGTCGTAAAGGACCGCTAATATTTCCCCGGAACGAACTGCGGCAATTAGTTCTGGTAAGCTGTTATACTTAATTATCTTAGCATTGGGAAACAATATTTCAGCGTATTCAACATAGGATGTATTGTCGAGGACGCCAATTTTCTGGGAAGTATTGATAATCTGTTCTGTAGCATCAGCTGTGACAGCATGTGCTTGCAGAATAGATTCTAACAACAGTCGGTTTACCAACAGACCCTGCTGAAAAGATACATAAGGCTGGGTAAAACTGGCTCTCTGGGCTCGCGCTAAGGTGACACTTAATTTGGATATGCCCAAATCTGCCTGCCCCTGCACTACCTTATTAACTACCTCCTCAAATGATCTGGAGGAACGATCAAATTCAACATCTACCGCTAAATACTTGGCTATGTCTTTGGCTAGGTTTACATCTATTCCCACTAAATTTCCCGCTTGATCACTATAAAAGAAAGGGGGGCGATCCTGCCAGAACATAGCGACAACCAACTTGCCCTTTTCTTTGATGTGCTTAATATCCGGGGACAATAAGGCCAGGTTCTGATCCGGAATGGATTTAGTCGAGCTGCTATTGATGTTATTTACAGATACGGATTCAACGCCCTTGTCTCTCGGACTCATATCTCCGGTTGCTGGTGACTTAGATGCTGAGTTACTACAGCCCATGACAGCCATCATGAGAAATATAATAATACTCAGTAATAACAAGCGTTGTGTTTTAATTGTTCTTATTTTAATCACGCTCACTTACGTATCAACCGAAACGAACTCGCTTCTCTGGCTGATTCATTTTAATTTAGATACTCAAATCCATTGTCGCGCTGAATTTTCAATACTACTTTGGCAGCAGTATCATTCCCTTTGGCATCGAAGCAATGGTATCCGGTTACGCCAGACCAGTCTTTCAAACTATGTAATTCTTTGACTAGCGCTGCTGAGTCGGTGGTACCAGCTTTTTCGATGGCCGCAGCTAGGAGATTTACCGCATCATAGCCCTGAGCTGCATAGGGCCCAGGCATTACGTTGTACTGCTTCCTGAATTCCTTCACAAAGCTTTGGGCTTTTTCACTCTGTTCATTGGGATTGAAAACCGTTCCTACTACTGTGCCAACCGCTGTTTTGCCGGCAATCTTGTAAAGATCAGGAGAATCCATTGTATTTCCGCCCATAAAGGGTACTGTTATACCTGCCCGCCCCGCATCAGCAATAAATTCAGCTCCATCGGGCAAGCTATCCGCTACAAAAACGCCATCAAAATTAAGGGCTTCCCATTTTTCCTTTAATTTGATCAGGTCTTTTAAGCCTCCATAATAGGAAATCCGATCAACAATCGTGATTCCGTCTTTGCTGGCATGGTCTTCAAAAGAATTAGCCAGAGCTATGCCATAACTATCTTCTGAATAAAAGATTACCATGCGATGATGACCCTGCTTTGCAGCCAAGGCTGCTAACTGCGCAGCGATTTCCTCATCACTGGGAATATTACGAAAAACATTAATGTACCCGTTTTTAGTGAGTTCAGGTGAGGTTGAGGCCGGTGATATCATCACCAACCCAGCTTCTTGATAAATTCTCGAAGTGGGGATAGATACGGAGGAATTTCGATGACCGATCACCGCTACTATATCTCTGTTTTCAGCAAATGATTGGGCAATAGTCATTCCATCAGCTACGGTGCCTTTGTCATCCTTTTTAATTAAACAAATTTCACGTCCATTTACTCCCCCATTACTGTTGATTTGCTTTACAGCAAGGTCGATGCCTTCGCTAAACAAACTGTTGTTAGATGCAAACGGCCAAGCCACTCCAATCACAAGCCCACTATTTTTCTGATTGGAGCACCCTGCCAGGGTTAACACTAATAGCAACGCAAATAAAAGAACTACAATTTTTTTCTTCAAATTATTCATCTCCTCTAACAGCCATCCCCTTGGAGTTAGCGCTCTCCACCAACTGTTTTCTACAAATTTTTTGACTCCTTAGCCCTGATAACCAGCTGAACTCTCCCATTGACATCACCTTCCTTTTCCATAGGTCCCTCCTCCAGTTTAGCTTCAATCAACAATTTCTTCTCAAAAGTTTCCGATCTAATAATAATGGCCTACTGAAATCCTAACCTATTCTCAGGACTTAAGTACTCTTTTAACTTTTATCATATGTATGTAACAATTCTTCATTTGAAATGTTACAGCAGCGTTAAATATATCTTAAGTTTTGCGCCCTTCTAACTCTAAGCCCCTGTCTCTTTAATTTCCAGGGTAAAGAAAACCGCACCTAAGATTAACTCTTAAGTGCGGACTATTGTGACTAACCTATCTCACTATTCTATACTTGCTAAACTTTTTTCCCTGCCTAAACCCTATTATCATTATAAGCCCAACAAGATGGCCTCTTCATAATTAGCTTATTATCGCTTCTGCTGCACGGAAGCTTCCAAAATTCTCTTGATATCCGAAAGTTCGATGGCAAAAAACTGAATTTTCGTCTGAAGCTCTTTAAAACTCTCAATTAATCTTTCCTGTTCATGATCTTTTGCCCCTCGTTCCAAATCCTGAGCTAAGCGGACCAATTCACTGCTCTGAAAAATCGATAGCGTACTGGCAAAACGGTGAGCATTCTTTCTCACGTTTTGATAATCTGCTTGTTCAATTGTTTCTTCAAGGGAAACCATGTGGCTTTCATATTCTGAAAGAAACTGCTGAACAATGTCCAAAAGAACGTCCTCTCCAAAGAGAGCCGCCTCCTCTAAAAAAACTGAGCGCTCAATAAAGTGGGGTTCTGGGGAGGAACCTAGAGAAATGTGCTGTTTAACTTCTCTTAATAGTTCGATTAAGCGAGCCTCCTGAACCGGTTTAGTTAAAAAATGGTCCATACCCTCAGCTAAGAGTTTTTCTTGGTCTCCCGCTAAAGCAGAAGCCGTTAGGGCTATGATCGGTAAATGCTTTCCAGAGACAGCTTCCTGCCTGCGGATTCGACGAGTCGCTTCAATGCCATCAAGTTCAGGCATGTTTTTGTCCATTATGACACAGTCATATTCTCTGACTTGCAATTCGTCTAAAACTTCAATCCCATTCGAGACCATTGTGGTGTTACAACCCAGATATTTCAAGAAGGCTTGCAGATATTTTCTACTGATGGCATCGTCTTCGGCGACGAGAATAGTTAACTTATCTACATCCTGAATATCCACTTGAGAAATCTTTATATTTACCGGATCTATTCCCTGTTCCATATTCGCCACTATCAAGGGGATTCGACACAAGAATACACTTCCTTGACCTAGGCGGCTTTCCACTGTTATTGATCCCTTCATCAACTTTAACAGCTTTTTAGTAATCCCTAAACCTAAACCCGTTCCCCCATATTTTCGAGTAATGCTGCTATCGACTTGGGTAAAATCTTCAAAGATATAATCTAATTTATCCTCAGGAATCCCAACACCTGTGTCCTCCACGCAAATTTCTAAAGTAACTGACGCCTCCTCATCAATAGTAGTTTCATCTTGATCTATGGACAAGCGGACTGTCACTCGCCCTTTTTCTGTGAACTTTATGGCATTGCTGAGCAAATTCGATAGGATCTGTTTTATTCTTAAAGGGTCACCTCTCAAGCTAGTCAACGAACTCGGATCAAGAGTGGCCTCCAGCTGTAGCCCTTTATCTTCTGCCTTAACAATGAAAGGAGGCAAGATTTCACTCAATAATAGCTTTAAATCAAAATCTCGCTTTTCCAATTCCATCCGCTCCGCTTCTACTTTGGATGAATCTAAAATCTCAGTGATAATCTCTAAAAGTACGTTAGCAGAATCAACCACAGCTTTTAATTGTTCTCTTTGTTCCTGTAACAAGGTTCCTTTTTTCAATAAACTAGCCATTCCCAAAATTCCATGCAAAGGGGTACGCATTTCATGACTCATTTTGGCCAAAAACTCTGATTTTGCTTGACTAGCCTTTTCCAGTTGGCTATTGATCGCCTGCAATTCGAGATTTTTGCCTTTGAGCTGAGCCGTTCGTTCGTCAACCTTCTTTTCAAGACTCTGATATAAACGAGCATTCTCAATGGATATCGCGGATTGAGACGCTAAAGTCTTCAAAACCAACAGATGTTGCCTCGAAAATGCTCCATCGATCAAATCGTTTTCCAGATATAAAATTCCAACTAAGTTACCCTTCAATTCGACTGGCATGCATAAAAGAGATTTTGCCTTATTCTGAGTTGTCAAAGTTTCCCCAATAAACTGTTGAATTTCCTTTTGAGTATTAAGAATCACACTTTCATGGGTATTCACAACGTAATTAAGAATTTTCTCCGGTAATTGTTCCCTACCTTTTGTCCCCTCTCCTTGAGACACAACAACCGCTTCTCGCTCTGCATTACCTTCAGCTTCAATATAAAAATCGCCCTCTTTTTCAAGCAGCAAAATGGCTTTACGAGCTCCAGAGTTCTGTAAAACAAGCCAAATCAGTTTCTTTAGCAGTTCCAATAGAACAACTTCCTCAGAGAGGACTTGACTGGCACGGACAATGGTCTCAACATCCAGCTGCTGAAAACTAAGAAGTTCGCCCGCAAACGCTGTGTCACGCCGCCCTTTGGCAATCTGAGAGTTCTGAAGAAGATCACGATACGTTTCCTGAAGTTCTTCCGCTTTCCGTACCCACCCCCAGACTGCATAACAGTCAATGGTCCCTCTCACATAACTCTCAGCCAATCTCAGACGACCTAAACTTAACGCATATCTTGCTGCCAATTCATTGGCCAGTGCTTCTTCTGGCAAAAATCCGTTTTCTCGTGCGGCTCTAATCGATTGATCATAATACTGAAAAGTTTGTTCTGTTTTTCCAGCTACTCTTGTAAGTTCAGCACGAAGGAGACTATACTTATTCAAAATATTATCTGGCGCAGCTTTAAGAAAACTTTGGAGTTCGCGTAATGAGGCGCGATATCGTTTTTGCTGAAGTTTCTTGTCAACCATGGGAAAATGTTCTAAAGCATTTAAACGGATAAGGACACTATAAAAGTGATACACAGGAATACAGAACGTCCCAATCGCCCCATCGAGGTATTCTTCTGCTACATCTAGATAAGTCAGAGCCTTTTCATTTGCTCCATCTAAATAGGCAAGGATCATTTTATTAAAATAAGAATTGAAAATAATGGTTCGATCATTTGCTTCCCGATAAAGTGGCAATGCTTCTAAATCCTGAAAATGATCTCCCGTTAATTCCCATGGCTCATAAGCCGATTCGAGCAGATTCACATGACCCTGAAGGTACATTAAGCAGACCATGATGGAAGTCTTATTTCCTGTGCGTAGCAAAACCTCCTTGTACTCCTTCATCTCCTTTTGAATAATCGAAAGCCTTCGACCAGCAAGATATTGATAAACAAAATACTGCATCATGACATGGCCTGAAGAAGTCAAATCCCCCTCATTAAGACCCATCTCATGATGCTTAGGGAAGCCCTGTAACGTATTGCTAATCGGTTCCCGCTGGTGGCGTACGAGAATTTCAAACAATAGATGGGTTTTACAGGCGAAGGCTTTCGAACTCATCCTATCCTGAAGTTCAATCGCCAGCTTACCGAATTGATAGCCTAGTTCTTTTTTCTTCATATAAGTGCAGAGAAAATGAGCATACCCGGAATAGGCGACTGGAGTAGCTGGAGCTATCCCATGTTTTAAAGAAATCAAAACAACATTCAACGTAAGCATCATTAAAATAGGGGGTGATGACGTATAAGCCGCAATCCCCGCACTGGTTAAAATTCTCATGATAATTAAATTAGTATTATCCTTCATGTCTGACATATTTTTTAAGTCTTCGAAATTCCGACCTAGCAAAGCGCGTTGGATTTGAAGATATTTCCACAGAATATCCAACCTCGAAGGTTTTGAGGGAATATTAATTCCTAACTGGTTTAAGATTTCACGTGCGGTTTCTATGGCCTCTACCAAACGATTTTGTACAGTATAAGACTCGATTTGAATAATATAGATCGTTGCTTTATCCAATAATGTTTTTGCCTTTCGGATCACTTCTTTTCCGTACTGCTCCACTAGAGCGTAATCTCCACAAAGATAGGCAATCTCTGTCCCCTCTGTATAGAACTCCAAAGCCTCATCATAGCTGTGCTCCCAACTCTCTTTCCCTAAAAGTGCCATCCCCCGCTGCAAATAGTCCAAGGCACTTTCACTAGCCAAAGCTCGCTTGGCACGTTTACCCGATTCAAGATTCAACCGAACAAGTAGCTGTACGTCATTTTTCTCGGTCACCCGTTCTTTAGCCGAGTTCAGATAATCTGTTATTTCAAGGAGGTTTTCAGCCTTCATAAACTCTGGATTGCGCTCTAAAAACCAATGCCCTAAACGAAAACAAATTTCTTTTTGCATGGATTCATCGAGTAAGGAGTTGGCCGCTTGTTGGACCCGGTCATGCAAAAAGCGATATTCGAGCTGGGGAACCTCTAAATACCCATCTTGCCCCGTTTCCTGAGCTATTATAAGTCCTTCCTTTATAGATTCGTTGATAGCCTCAAGCACGACTTTCTCATTTAAACCCTGAATTTTCGCCAAGGTTTCCATATCGAAGGTATTATTAATACAGGACGCCCATTTTAGTATCTCGATACTCCTTTGCGGCAACTTTTCAATCTTTTTCACCATAAGATCGATGACATTATCTGTTACACTTCGGTAAAGAATCTGATTCAAAGCTACTTCCCAGCTTCTCTGTTCAGGAGAGTAGACAATCAAGCCATCGTCTTTGAGCGTTTGAATAAATTGATTTAAGAAAAATGGATTACCACCTGTTTTAACAGAACATAAACGCGCAAATAACTCCGCTTGTTCATCGCGGCGATCAAGAATACACATCACTTGCTCTCGCACCTGAATTAGATTTAAATTGCTCAATGAAATAATCTCAATCCTTTTTGTGTAGAGACGACGAATCCTTTCCAGCAAAGCAAATAGCGGATGCGGTGCCTGAACCTCATTATCTCGATAGGCTCCGATCAAAAGAATGTGGAGTTTCTCCTCCTTCTCAGTCACTATAAACTCTAAGAGTTTTAGGCTATGAATATCCGCCCACTGTAGATCATCTAAGAAAAGAATGAGTGGAGCCGAATCTGAAGCGATAGCCTGTAAAAACTGATTGAAAACCCGTTGAAATCGAGAATGAGCTTCATTCGCTGAAAGATTGTCCATAGGCTCCTGTGAACCAATAAGCATCTCTAATTTAGGGAAAATATCCGTAATAATCTTTCCATTCCCCGCTAAGGCTTCGAGCACTCTCTCTTTCCAAGACTGAATCTTTTCTTTTGATTGGCTCATGATGTCCTGAAACAATTGATCAAAGGCTTGAATAAAGGAATGGTATGGAATACTTTTCTTAAATTGATCAAACTTGCCTTGGATGAACAATCCTCCGCTGCTTTGAACTGGAATCCGCATTTCATTGACGAGGGTTGTTTTTCCCACACCAGAATAACCAGTCACAAAAATCATCCTCGGTTGCCCCGTCTTCGCCTGTTCAAAGGCCTTAAGCAATCGAGTCAACTCAGATTCCCGTCCTAGCAGTGTTTGCGGAAACAGCAGTTCTGGGACAGTATCATACCGTCCCAGCTGAAAAGCAGGAATCACAATCGTTCCGTCTCGCTCTTCAAGCGTTTTTCGACAGGTTTCTAGATCAGCCTTAAGCCCCGTGGCGGTCTGATATCGATTTTCCATCTTTTTTTGCATCAGTTTAACAATAATATCGGACAAGATTCGAGGTATCTGTCCATTGACTTGTTCAATAGGTACAGCCTCCCGAGCCAGATGATAATAGATCACGTCAATATAATCATCGGATTCAAACGGTCGCGTACCTGTCAGTAATTCATAAAAGATCACACCTAGGGCATAGAGATCCGTACGTGAATCAATCTTGCTGAGAACTCTTCCCGTTTGTTCCGGTGCCTGATAATATACCTGAGGATTATTAGTTATCCTGCGATATTCTTGGAATTCCCTTTCATCATGAACAAGCTTAACTCCAAAAGGTTCCCAAATAATCAGAATCCTTTCGGGTTGTAAATTTTGATGCACCCGTTGGGCTTCATGCAATATATTGAGAACCTCGCTGATTTTACAGGCAAGATCCAAGAATAACTTCGGCTCAAGCTTACCTCTAGATAATAAATTGGCCAAAGACTCATTTTTATAGACTGCCATACCTTGCACACCCTTTTAACCTTTTTGATTATCTAATACTTTATTCTATTTTATACAATAAATTTGTTAAAACAAATCAGTCCATTGTTACGACAATGTAACGCCGTAACAATCAATAATCTGCCCATTACCCATCATGACCATGATGGCATGGGAAAGGAGGTTTGTATGACTCAGCATCCACATAAACCTGTCCAGTTGCTGGTGGTTGACACCAGCAACTTATGCGGGATGGGTTGGCCCGGATGGCAAATGAAATTAACTTTATTATAAGTGATACTGAACTAATAAAGCGCAGGGCGAACTGGAAGCCACGAAAGCCCAAAATTTTAACTGGTTACCTTTCCAGATATGCCGCAATGGTCACATCGAGGAACAGAGGTGCCATTTTAGAAATTCCTAAGCAATAGATACTAGTGGATAATTTAGAATTACCATCAGACATTTTCTAATCCCTCCACAATATTATAGAAAAAGAATTCTTTTTCTGGAGGTTATAAATGTGATGAGTGAAACAAATTATGAAAGGCATAAAAGAGGCAAATACTCTGACCCATCTCCCTACCCTGAGGTGAAAGTTCTTAGCCCTAATCTCAATTATGCAGAAATATTAATAGATGACTATGCGGGTGTAGTTAGTGAGTTTACTGCCATTAGTCAATATCTTTATCATCATTTCTTATTTAAACAAGTTGATAAGGAACTTGGAGATTTACTAGAAAATGTAGCTATAACTGAAATGCTACACATGGAGATCCTGGCTGACACAATAATAAAACTTGGGGGAAATCCAGTAATAAGAGGCTCCAAAAGTGCTTTGCATGACAATTTTTGGTCGGGAAAATACATTTATTATGGAACTAATCTTTGTAAGCAATTAAAAGCAGACATTGATGCCGAATATAAAGCAATTGCAGAATACCAAAATCATATTTACTACATTGGAGATGTTCATGTAAAAGCTATACTCCAGCGAATCATATTGGATGAAAAAGTTCATATCTATCTCTTTAGTCAAGCCATTCAAAAATATTGTGGCTGTCAATATCCATTGCTCAGATAAACTTAACGAAGAGTAACCGAAATCATTTCCTTTTTCCAAAGGTAACCCCTTAAACTCCTCATGACAGGTCAGGGGAAAATTCCTTAAATTGTGTGGTATATGAGTTTTATAAGGACAAATGTTCTATAATTAATATATGGTATATATTAGCATTTATGGTAACTGTTATCTTTATATTTTCATACAATGTACTAGGTTAATAGTCAATTCTCTGAACTGTATTGCCTGTGTTTGGTAGAAAGGGGGGGGTCCTATGTGGTGGGGTCGCAGGTGGGGCTATGGGTTTGGCTTTGGTTGGCCATTTTTTGGTTTTGGATTTTTCCCTTGGTGGTGGTAATGGTTAATCATTTCTTTTGACGTATTAATTTCTAACTCCTAGAACCGTGCTTATCAAAGCGCGGTTTTGTAATATGCATTTCTGTGAGATTTATCCTCCATGGCTGAATCTTGTTTAAGGTAGTTGTCCTCAAGCGCTTCTCTGTTCATATGTATCAAGAAGAACAATAAATCCGCAAAAAACTAATACCATATAGTTACAATTATTACATATTATGAATACAATGAACTATCTCTTAACAAAGGAGGAAATGCACATGGCATTTGGTGCTGCTGGTGCTGCTGGTGTTGATGGAGCTTGTGGTTGTGGACGTGGCTTTGGTGCAGGAATTGCAGCTATTGTCGTAATTATTCTTCTGCTTATCGCGTTAGGAATCGTATTCTAATTTAAAGGAGGAAATATTAATGTACGGAATGGGTTATGGTGGTGGATACGGATATGGCGGTGGAGCATGTTGTCCTGCTCCAGTTGCTCCGGTTGCTGGTGTAGGGATCGGTGTAGGAATCATTGCTGTTGCTATCTTAATTCTTATTGCTTTGGGTGTAATCTTCTAAAATAGGCTATTATGAAAAGACTATCATCTTCAAAAGATGGTAGCCTTTTCTTCCGATACATCTTATTAAATTTCAAAGAGACTCACTAATCTGGGTTGTTCCAACAATTTTAGTATAAATTAACAATTCCTTTTTAAATATATTTTTTGTTACAAAAGAGAAAATTAAGTCTATCAAGAAAGGGGCTAAACGTATGAAATTATTAGATAATATTAATCGCATCACGAAATTCTTAAGTGCCAAAAAGAAAATGAAAGATTCAATCCCTATTGGTTTTCTAGGCGGCTTAATTGGAACGATCGCTATGGACATGAGCAATATAGCCTTTAAGAAATCTGGACTTAGCGAAAAAACATATGCTCAGTATGCAGGATCTGTTTTATTGAGCCCATTTAGACTTATATTTAAACAGAATTATCTTTTCGGACAAATACTACACCTCATTACGGGCTCTATCCTTGGCATCCCCTTGTTTAATCTTCTTAAGAAAACCGGAAAAGATAATTACTCGTTCAAAGGAGCAGTTTACGGGGCGTTTGTATGGGAGATTCTTTATTCTTTTGGGCAAAGGCTCGGAGTAGTTAGAGCCAAGACTTATACAACGAGAACGCATTATACCTCAATAATCGACAATTTAATTTATGGCTTTGCCTCTACAGCAACAATGGTTTTCCTTGCAGACCATTCCGTATTTCCTCAAGCAATTGATAAACAAATTGAGATTCCAATAGAATCTAATATTGTTTCAAACGGTGATGCCGATTATATTAATCACGAAGTCAATATCTTACATTAAGTTTCCGACATTCCTGTTCATCCACTTCGCACGCCGCAATGATAAACTCCTTTTCTTGGGGCATGTCTTGAACCAACTTATTACAACAAACAAAAAAACATACAGATCCCAATCATATTTTCTGGGATACGGGAAATACTGTATTAAGAAACAATGAAGGGGGTTTTCCTTTTGAACAAAAAAGATGAGCTTAATAAAAAAGTTGATGCCAGTGGATCAGAAAAACTTAAAGATAAATATTCCGAGATGGAACAGCAATATGAAGAGGTAAAAAAACAGGCCTTTGAGCCTCAAATACAAGGATTGGAGCAAGCCAAAGAAAAAGAAGAAGGACAAATTAACCAACCAATGCATTAAGATCAGCAAAGGGGGGAGCTTATAGGCTCTCCCCTTCTTCGATAGTCAAACTAAGTTTCGCCCTCACTTCAATGAGCCTCTTTCTGTCGATTATTGGGTTCACTAGGCAAAAGCCTAAGCTTATAGATACTGCTTTGCGTAAAAATCTCTAAACGATCTGAGGTTTGTATAATATCAGTAATCTGACTAAGGCTAGTGATTTTGAAAACTCCGTCTTCAAAGTATAATAGTTTACCCTTAGCACCAACCTCGATGTCACGAAGCCACACCTTTCTTCCCCATCTGTGGAGAGATGCAGGCACTTCAGGCAAAATGATGTCGTATATTCCCTCAATAATTGCAACATCTTCGTTCATTTTACCTTCCCCCTGTGAAATGTTTGAAATCGGGCGGCGTTCGCCCATTAATCCGAATCCCTCGGACCATTGCCCGCCAAATTATCCCTCTCTTAAACTTTCCACATCTTTCCTTCATTTCCTCCCAAGATTGTTGAAATATCTCTAAGTTAGCAGCGGAGAGAATGTTGCATTCCAAGAAAAGACAATGTATAAATAGTTATGAGTAAAAAATAATGTGGAGATTAGAAATATGAAAAGATTAACCGTCATCTTCTTAGTTCTTGCTATTACCTTTGCAACAATTGGATGTACTCCTCAACTTGCTACTAACGAACAGAAACCTCCCCAGACCCAGTCTGAGCAGACAGCTCCCCCAGATCAAGTGCCCTCAAGTCAGAACCCAGATTCTTCTCCCGGCACGCCCAGTACTCTGCTTACAAAGACAACACAAGTTAAAATCTATCTCATTGCCTTGAATGATAACGGCAAAACTGGTAAAGACATTGGTACCGGAGATAGCCTTGTTGCTGTAGATAGAACAATTTCAAACCCTCAAACTCCTTTAACGGCTGCTTTTGATGAGCTATTAGCCATGAAAGAGACGTACTACGGAAATACAGGCCTATATAATGCATTATACCGTTCCAATTTAAAGCTGGATAAGGCTACGATTACTAACGGAAAAGCAGTGGTTTATCTCACCGGCTCATTATCTTTAGGCGGAGTCATGGACAATCAACGGGTTGAAAACCAACTCAACGCAACTGCTTTTCAATTTTCTAGTGTCAAAGAGGTCCAAATCTATGTAAACGGAAAAACCCTAAAGGCTGCCCTTTCTTTAAAATGATCTTAATTCAAGATAATACGAACATTTTATCTGACCAAATGGCACAACAGTATGCTCGGATGCGGCCGCATCTGGGCATACTGTTGTTTATCTTCAAACTAGACAATCTGCTCGTTCGAGCACATAACCCAAATACACTCTTTTGTCTTCAATTTATATATTTTTCTATGCCTGTTCCAACTTTCATTGCCATTAACGTGTTCTGACGGTATTCTAAAAGCTGCAACATTCCCTCAACCGCTTGTGCAGCAGCCCTAACGGGTGCCGCTTTTCCTAATGCACGACGCATCCGTTCCAAATCCTTCGGATTTTCCAAAAGCGAGGAGATTATTTTTTCCAATTCTTCAGCATTCTTTGCCGACCGGCCTGCCCCGATGCCTTCTAGATAGATTGCATTTTCCTCTTCCTGTCCAGGTATCGGCTTAAAAATGACCAATGGCACTCGTTTTGTCATGGCCTCAGTGACTGTTAGTCCACCCGCCTTCGTAATAATCATGTCCGCAGCACTCATCAGTTCTTCTATATTGTTTACAAATCCGAAACGTTTAAGAGGATTTTTCCCTTCCTCGATCAAAGGGTCGAGAGCTTTATAGAGTTTCTCATCTCGCCCACAAACGATAAGAGTTTGCACGGGGTACTCCGTTTCCCCTAGAATTTTGCAGATCATTTTTGCCCCATCTAAAACGCCATAAGCTCCGCCCATGACAAGAACTGTCGAAAGATTAGGTCTTAAATCCAGCTTATTCAATATTTCCAGCCGATCCAATTTCCATTCGAACTTTGGGCTCACCGGAATCCCCGTAACCTGAATCGAGTTGGGACTAATCCCTCGCGCCACCAAGCCGTCATAAACACTCTTACTCCCGACAATATAAAGGTCAACCCCTTGATGAATCCATTGGCTGTGTACGGCATAGTCTGTCACAATTGTAACCAGCGGAATATTCAAGATCCCTTTAAGCCTCTGTTGAGCTAAAACACCTGCTACTGTTGGATAGGTACAAATTACAAGATCCGGTTGTATATCCTGAATTAATTTCACAAACTCGCGTCGACCCAAACCATTTAAAAAGCGTTGGAATAAGGAACCAGGAGGAATCTTTGACGTACGGTAGTAAAATTCCCCCCATAGTTTCGGCGTATGCTTAATTAGCTCTATGTACGTACTCATAATTACGGAATTGAACGTTTTGCTAAGGAATGCCCCAAAATCCAAATGTGTAATTTCAACGTTCGGTTCCTTAATACGTAAAGCCTCAATAATTGCTTCGGCTGCTCGTACATGCCCAGCGCCAAACGAGGCCGAAAAAATTAACACATTTAACTGTTCCACTCTGTACCTCCCCTTTTAAAGTTCTACCCCTGAAAAGATCTAATTATTATTATATTAAAAATGACTACCATAAATTTTCAGCTTACGCTGCTAGTATTCTCTTTTGGTATTATTGTATAACAATTTCTAAAAAATATAGGATTCAGGAAGGCAAACTTCGGTGAAGCGGTCTGGATGGAATAAATTAATGTCTAATTGCTCAATTTTGCCCTTCAAAATCAGGTCTGCTACAATGCGCCCAGCAGCGGGCGCATGCATAAAGCCATGCCCGCTCAACCCGTTAGCCAAAAAAAGTCCATTTAATCCTGGCGCTTTACCGATAATCGGATGAAAATCAGGCGTTTGTTCGCAAATCCCCGTATAGGTGCGAAGCCATTTTACATTGATAGCGGAAGGGATTATCTCGATAGCTGCCGTAAAGAAATCTTCAGCCAGAGATTTATCAACCACTTCTTCAAATCCAGGCCAGGTATATTTATCGGTTCCCCCTAATAATACCGTCTTACCGCTGGCTTCCTGGTGCAAATAAAAACCGGTGGCCAAATCCATAATCAAGGGATTAGCTGGTGGCACATCTTTGGGGTTAGTACAGACGTAAACCTGACGGCGAAAGGGCTGAACAGGAAGCGCAATCCCTACCGTTGCTGCTATCTGGGCAGCATACGGACCGGCGGCATTTACTATGAGTGGACTCCAAATAGTCCCTTGACTGGTTTCGACGCCTTTAATACAATCTCCATTAATGATGATTTTCGTTGCTTCTTGGCCAAAAAGAACGACAGCGCCTTTGCGACGCACTGCTGCAAATAGTGCTGCCAAAACGGCATACGGGTCAGCATAGGCATCCCAGGGGCACAATGTTCCACCCAGGAAGCGACCACTTTGGAGATATGGGAAATTCTTCTGCAGTTCTTCCTGTTTCAATAGCTTCATAGGTATACACTCAGCCACAGCTTGTTCAGTTGTCAATTGCAGATGATTCCACAATACCTCATTTGCGGCCAACATTAAGCATCCCTTTTCACGATACCAAATTGGGGTATCAAAAGCCGACTCAAAATTAAGGAAGAAATCCCTGCTGAGCAGACTCAGTCGCCGGAGAAGTGGACTGCTGAATTGGTAGCGGATACTGCCGGTACCTTTGCCAGTTGAACCCAGGCCCAGCATGTTTCCCTTTTCCAATATGGTTATCGATAGTTTGGGATCAGCCTCCAGAATGTGGTATGCAATGCTTAAACCAATAATACCAGCACCAATGATGATTATATCTGGCTTAAGCTGATTACTGCTAATATACATTAAGTTTTCCACCTGCCTTTAGAGAAGAGTATTATTTTTTATGTTAGAGAGTCATCGATAACCCTACTCTAGCATTCTACACGTTTATAGAGTATCCCTTTCAAATTAACGAATTATTATGTACAAAAAGGCCAGAGCGTTAAATTTTGATTACTCGAAACTTACCTTTATAAATGGAAAAAAGCGGGCCAAGGCTCGCTTTTTGTGTATGCAATAGGTAACTCGTCTTTGACTATCTATTTTATCTATGATAATCCCTTTAACCCTTAATTACCCTCTTCACTAATGTCTTCGCAATCTCCAGCTTATACGCATTCTTCGAAAGGGGTTTTGCCCCGGCCAGAGCAAGCGACGCTGCTTCATTTGCTGTCTCTTCAGTTAGTTCTTTCCCTTTCAGAAACTCCTCTGCCTTAAAGGCACGAACAGGTGTTGGGGCAACCGCTCCCAAAACAAGGCGAACGTCGGTACAGACCCCTTTATCGAGGTTGAGGAGCGAAGCAACACTGACAAGGGCGAAATCGATAGGCTTCCTGAGGGTGAACTTGAGGAAAGTCTGACTGGCAATGGGGGAAGGTTTCGGAATATGAATCATCGTAATCATTTCATCAGGGGTAAGTACATTCCCCAAGGAGGAGAAGAACTCCTCCACTGGAAGCGTATGAGTACCCTTCGAACCTGCTATGGTAAGCGTTGCACCGAGAGCAATCAAGGCCACTGCTGTATCAGAAGGACAGACTGCATAGCATTTCTTTGCCCCCATAATCGCATGATAGCGGTTCTCACCTACAACGGTTGGACAAGTCTTTCCCCCTTTCCTGAAACACTTGATCATACCTCCAAGCTCTTCGGGATAGCGATAGTACCAGCAACGGGTATCCTGACAGAGGTTACCGCCGATCGTTGCCATATTTCGGATCTGAGGAGAGGCGACGGTTATGGCTGCCTCTCTAAGAAGGGGATATGTCTTTTCGATAAGGGGAGAGTCAATTATGTCTATGAGAGGGGTTAAGGCACCTATGCTTATCCCCTCCTCGTCTTCAACGAGAGAATTGAGCTCAGGGATTGTTTTGAGGTTGATAATCGCTTCAGGATAGTCAGGTAGAATACGGTCCTTTAAGACACCGAGGAGATCTGTTCCCCCCGCATTGAGCTTTGCCCTTCCTTTGTATTTGACAAGCAATTGTATCGCTTCATCCACCGAAGTGGCATTCACATGAGTAAAGCCTTTCATCCTCTTCCCCCCTTCTTTATAGTTAACTTCCCTAAGGCACTTAAGATCTTATCCGGGGTAAGTGGATAATCATGGATCCGCACACCTATGGCATTGGTTACGGCCATGAGAACGGCAGAGGGCCCAGGAGACGGGGCAATCTCACCTACGCCGATGGCATGGAAGCGATGGGTGGGAAAGGGTGTTTCGAGGATTGCATGTTCCATCTCGGGAAGTTCTGCGAAGGTCCGCCACTTGTAGTCGATCATGTTGGGATTCATGATGCGCCCGAGCCGAGTATCAATAACCGTCTCTTCGAAGAGAGCACTATCGATACCGGCAGAACCTAGACAGCCGTTAAGCTGATTTGTAATGCCTTGAGGATCAATTATCTGTCCAACGTCAGTAGCAGCTACTACTCTGATCAGATCTACCTTGCCAGTTTCGATATCAACTTCCACTTCGGTAAAGATCATCATAAAGTTGGGCTTAGTGAAATCAGGCTCGAAACGGCCGCGACCCAGACAGGTGCCATGATAACGCAACCCTTTGATCCACGGGAGCCGAACATCGGGTTTTCCTTTCACATAGACCATCCCGTCTTCCGTTGCCAAGTCCTCCGACGTCACATTAAACTCAGGGGCCGTTATTTCATTAAACTTAGGGGCCATTATTTTAAAAAGCTGCTGTTTAGCATCTTCAGCGGCAGCTATTACAGCACTCCCTATGGCATAGGTCCCCCTCGAACCTACAGGTCCAAACTCAAAGGGATTGATGCACGAATCAGACGCTGTGACAGAAATCCGGTCAAGAGGAAGCTGCAGAATCTCAGCCACGTACTTACAGATGTTGCTGCGCTGACCTGTCCCATGTTCCGCCAAGCCTGAATAGATTGTAGCCTTACCATCAGGATCCAGACGCACAAAGGCCTCGGATACATCCTCCCCAACATCAGCATTACCGTGTACTCCTACCCCCACGCCTCTCCGCTTTGTACCCACGACAGATGTAGGCTTTAACCACCCTTGCCATTTTTCTTGCCAGCCGAAGGCTTTAG
>LOEW01000172.1 GCA_001516045.1 Desulfosporosinus sp. BRH_c37 | reverse complement strand
CTGATTGCCATAGGCATAGCGGCCTTGAATGTCAATGGAACTGAATACCGTTGCTGGGTCATAGGTATCCATGAAGGCGCAAGGACCATAATCAATGGTTTCTCCACTAATGGCCATGTTGTCGGTGTTCATTACCCCGTGAATAAAGCCAACTAGTTGCCATTTGGCAATCAGCGCAGCCTGACGCTTGATCACTTCTTGAAGCAGCAAAAGATAGCGGTTCGGGGCATCGTCAACGTCTGGAAAATGACGATGCAATGTATAATCAGCCAGGACCCTGAGATCCGGGGTAGTGCCCCATTTTGAAACGTATTGAAAGGTACCGACGCGGATATGACTGGCAGCCACGCGAGTCAGAATTGCACCAGGCAGGACGGTTTCACGGATTACTGACTCACCGGTCGTCACCACCGCAAGGCTGCGGGTGGTTGCAATACCAAGCGCATGCATCGCTTCGCTGATGATGTATTCGCGCAGCATTGGTCCAAGTGCTGCTCGACCATCGCCTCGGCGGGAGTATGGCGTTTGACCTGAACCCTTGAGCTGAATATCTACCCGCTCACCTAGGGGAGTGATCTGCTCGCCAAGCAGCAGAGCACGGCCGTCCCCTAACATGGCAAAATGCCCGAATTGATGCCCCGCGTAAGCTTGTGCTAGAGGCAAAGCACCTTCAGGAATCCGGTTGCCAGCAAGCACAGCAACGCCATCTTCGCTTTGCAACGCCTGGACATTCAACCCCAGGGATGTTGCCATCGGATCATTGAGAAGGATCAACTTCGGTGAGTGTACAGCGGTTGGGTTGAGTCTGGTAAAAAATAACTTCGGCAAACGGGCATAACTGTTGTCTAATTTCCATCCTATACGTATTATTGCTTTTTCCGTAGTCATCGCATCTCCTTTTCTACTTTTATCTTTTTGAATCCTAGTTTTTCCATTTAACTAATAAAAATCAGGTATTCTATGATTTTTATTAGTTATCTACTTTTTAACCAATCAAAGGCTGCCCTTTTTAGGGTCTACTTCTAGCAATTTATTATACCCTTTCCAGATATTCGCTCTTAGTCGGGTTTCGACCTATGGAACTGGCCAAATTCTTCATACTTCCCATGGATAAGTAAGAAAAAGACGCTCCTGTTGGAACGCCTTTTCTGCAACTAATATTTTCTTATCCAAGTCTAGTTGAGAGCCTCCTTATACTTTTTCGCTTTGAAAAGTGTGTGGCCCAAGTTATTTCAGGAGTCAGTTCGATGACCTTATCAAACATTTCCAGGGCCCGCTTCTGGTCTTTAAATTGTTCTTCCAGAATCAAGCCAAGGCGGAAATAGGCATCGGTATGTTCCTTGTCTAGTGCAATACAATGCTCATAACCTTCCGCTGCTTCCACATACTGATTAAGGTCTTCTAGAATTGTCCCTTTGAGATAATGTAGGCTTGGATTGTTTTGGTCTAGGTCTATTAAACGATTACAATAGGTTAAGGCTTCCGAATATCTGCCTTCAGACTGAAGGATTATGGTAGCATTGTTCAAAGCATCAGGCTCATTAGGATCAAAAATAAGCGCCTTGTTATACCACTCCAAAGCGTTTTGCGCCTCTTCTTTAACATCATAAATATACCCACGGTCAACGTAAAAAGTGCTTCTAGTAGGATACAGGGCTAAGGCCTTGTCAAGAAGGTTGAGTGCTTGATCATACTGCGCTTCCGTTAGAAGGGTATAGATTTTGTTGGTTAACTGCTCTACCTCGCTACAGTTAGTAATAATCTTGTCTAAATCCGCCTCTTCAGCAGCAATAGTAGTGAAATTAGAATTAACCTCATTAACAGAGACTTCAAGCAATGCAGCAAAATAATTCAGGTGTAGCTTACTGATTACTAACCTTCGATTTGTCCCGTTGATCGTTATTGGAACTGTGTAAAAATCTCCCTTGAACTCTAGCACTTCTTCCGGTAAAGCCAGTCCATCGATTAATTCCTTAGCCGTGCTAAAGATATTATTCAATTCAAGCCCTTTACCAAGCTTAGCTAAAGCATAGCAATTTGGGCATAGTCCAAGAATATTAAAGGGCCGATTCTCCCACCAGTTATCCTGACCTACTGGGAGAAGGTAAAAGGTCCCTATCAATTTATGGCCGTTACTCAAATGGAGTTCGGTACCACAGACCTGACACTGGCCATTATACTCGGTATTTAGAAATTCCTTGCTATCCTCTGCAGTGACGTCAAAAATTATTACATTATCCGGAAGGATTTTTGAACTTTTTATTAGCTGCCTAATTCTTTTTTCATGCCATTCGGGACCCTTCGCCAAAGACTTAGCAAGGTCTTGTACCAAAACGTGGCTTAAGCCGAGCTCTTCTTCCGGATCAAGCCCACTTTTCCAATCTTCAAATTCATTAGTTTGAGCACTGTATGTATCGCTCATAGGTTCAAGGATTCTCTTGGAAACAGTTTGGGGATTAGCATTTTGCTGCCGAAAAGACACATTATCTTCCGATAAAGAAGATACTTCGTAAATTTCTTCGTTCAGCAAAGGAGTTTGTTGAACACTAGTTAGGTCAGTAAGGTTTTTTTTCTGAGAATCAGTAGCATCGGTTTCAGAACCCCCGTCGTCATGCTGAGCGTTTACTTGTTTCGTGAATTTCACAGGTATAGGTGCGTCTGAGTCAATGAACCGAATATCCATTAAATCCCGAAGGGCGTGACGATACGTAGTAAATTCAATTAGGCCGAGCAAATGAGCAAGAATTTGTTCTGGCGGATCAGATAGAGCGACAAATAAACGTGATGTACCTTCTAAATAAGGGAGTTGTAGAGGGATGGTCAAATCCCCTTTCTCACCAAACTGTCTCTCAGCAGATTCAACTTTCACAACGTGGATTCCCCACTCTTCAAGTGTACCAAACCCTATCATCATACACGTCAATCGAGCGGCCTCATGGGATTCTAACAGCTCGAAAAAACCTTTCACAAGCTTATTAAACTGATAAGACTCTCGTTCAGATAAGAATCGTTCACCACAACAAACTAGTTTTCCAGATTCTCTCGGCAAGATGAACCCTATCTCTTTGGCTGTTTTTTCAATCAAATACTGCTCTTCGGGTTTTATTTCGAGGTGTACGACTTGAATTTTCGCTTTAAAATATAAATCTAGTATTTTGGAATTATTACATAAAATTACAGGCGGATCGGCAATACTCCGGCTCTGTAGGGCTTCTCGCAGATCACTGGCAATTAAACTTCGGCATGTGGGGTTCCAGTCCCTCCAATATTTGACCAGGTTATGCACTTGTTTTGCCACTTCAGAGTTATCGATCACCCCATCTAAGATACGTCCAAATAAGCCTAAAAAGAGATTAGCATCCGTTTCTGTTGTTAAACCTAATTTCTTTCCTAAGTGCTGACCATCTTGACCATACTGTTTTTCGATTAGGGCAGAACCTTCTGCTCCCTCCAACCCAAGATAAAAATCCTTGGCGAGACGAAGCCGACTCTGATCATAATCATAGAGCTCTAAACCGTCTAGTAAGATGCCTAGCGCAGCAAATTCTAGGGCAACTTTAATAATATCAGGATATTGTTTTTCCTCAATCTTACCCCATAGCGCATTGATATCTGACACGCAAAGTTGCCTTACATTCAGGGAGTTGAGGTAAACCGAATGATATCCACGACCTGCAAGCAAACTTTCCGGAACTAGTGGTAGATATTGTGCCGCCACACGAAAATATTTTAATTGTTCTGTCGGAGATCTAAGTGCTAAATTTGCCGTGGTCATAGAGCCTGTAACGGTCTGCAACGGAATAAATTTTCGGTTTACACCACCCCAATCTTGATCTTTAATCACAGGGCTTCTATTTTCATGGCGACGATAGCGTGTAATAAAGTATCCGGCTGGCGGATTGTCGCGATAATAGTAATTATTATCCAAGTTCAATGCTTGTTTGCCGAAGGATTCCATCCAGGTACTATACAAACTTTCGGCCATCATCTTCTTATCATACTCGTCAACAGCAAGGACAGAACGGGTCCCCGCATCGAGCTGGACAGTGATTACTTCTACTGGATTTTGAGAAGTAAAATCATTACTGATGTGTTTCTTCCATAGATCGGCGCGTATTGAATCATTTAGGCTGAAATCTATAGGTTTATATTTGACGGTAGTAAACATAAAGCGAGTTTTACCCTTGATCCCACAAAGGTTCAAAAATTGACGCCAATCCTCTAAGAGTTTGCGTTTTCGCTCCTGTTCGCGTTCACTACTCACTTGTTTAGCCTCCTGCAGCTATCTCTTTTATTAAAACTTTAGTACCTATCTTTTTCGCCGAATTTCTACGTTTCTCCTTCTACAAATGCCAAATCTTTAAACAATAATATTTCCTTTCATAGAACTAGAAAAAGGCATCGATTTGTTAAACCGACACCTTATAAAAAAGTAAATATGCAGTGAACTCGTTCAACTAAAGTTGAACATCGAGTCTTCGGTGACGGACTCTACCACCGAAGCAGAATAAGGTGTATCACTCCCATTTGTAGAAGTGGGAGTCTTACGATTTGGATAAATATCCACATACTCGTGATCCGCCTCAGCTTGGTGAACCTGCGAGCGGAAGACTGAGTTACAAGGCTATTCGTTCACTTGAATTGCTCCCATAGGGCAATATTTCACACATTTCTTGCAGATAATGCATTTTTCCCGGTCAATTATCGGGGCATCAAATCCGATTTGTCCAATCGCACCCACAGAACACACTCTTATTGAAGGACAAGGATGGTTTTGAGGGCATCTGTTTTTGTTAACTGAGATATTCATTAAACGCACCTTCCTTAGCTTATTATCAATAATACCCCCAAGGGGTATATGGATAGTATAAGGTTAGATGCTTGAATTGTCAATGAAAATGAGAGTGGCCTTTTGACTCGACGATAGGCAGCCTTCTATGCTAAAAAGTTGCTATAGAAAACAGGTTTTCTTAACACCTTTACAGAATAACTATAGATGATACAAATTATGGGAGGATTTTATAATATGGAGATCTTAGTTATTTTTTTCTTCTCGACTATAGTAATTTTGATTATTCAGTTGCTCGCACCCCCATTAAGCCAACATAAACCAGACACATCTATGCAACACGATACTTCTGCGAATAGAATAACCAGAATTTATTGTGGTTCCGAGGATACTGATCATGTACACCATTACTTATTCACACCCTGATTACTAAGGATAAGGTATTAGTCCATAATCCGGGATCTGCTTATATGCCAATGCACACTACTATCCGCGGTTACTTATAGATGGCGCAATTGAAAAACTGTATAAAACAAAATAATAGTATATAATGAGGAAAAAACATTGGTTGAGGTGGTAGAAGTTCATGAACCCAATTGATAAATCGATTGTACAACCCGCCCTAGACAGTTTTCTCAACCGCGAAGTGTACCTCCACCTAGAGACGACCAATGGGGCCTATGCAGTCCATAGCCAGGAGAGCACCATGAATGTTGGTGCGTATATCCGTAATGGTCGCATCTGCTTTGGACGGGGGATCATCACGGGTGACGGCCCGTACCGCGTCGGACTCAAGCTGGAACTCGGCTGGGTTTATGCCGAAGGACTGACCGATTATGAGCTGGAGCAAGAAGGTCAGCTATTGCTTGCCGGCCATGATCAAGAGGGACGATTGGCAGTGGCGTTAGAACTCAGTTTGCACCCGTTTGAATTGTAAAGTCGAAGCATGACCCCTGCTGGGTGTTCATGAGTTGCAGTGAAATTTGGATTAACTTAGGAGGAATAATTCTTGGCACAACACGTTCTCGTAGTTTTCCCCCACCCTGACGACGAAACGTTTGGCTGTGGTGGAACCTTAGCACTCTTCGCCAAATCAGGTGTTCCAGTCACTTATGTCTGTGCTACTCTGGGCCAAATGGGGCGCAACATGGGAAAACCGTTCTTTGCGACCCGAGAGTCATTACCAACTATTCGAGAAGCAGAGTTGGAGAAAGCATGCCGAGTTATCGGCATTCAAAACGTGATTAAACTTGGGTTACGCGATAAAACGATTGAGTTTGAAGACCCAGAAGTATTGATCGATAGAATTGAGCGGATCCTCCAAGAGGTCCGACCATCCCTGGTCCTTACCCACTATCCCGGCTATGCAGTTCATCCAGATCACAATGCTCTGGGTGACGTAACCATCCGTGCCCTTTCTCGTCTTACTGCTCAGGATCGTCCAACCGTATACGCCCACGCTTTTGCTCGCGACTGTCAGGATGTGCTCGGCCCGCCGGATATTATCAACGACATTTCAGCCATCTCTGAAGTGAAACTGGCCGCAATCCAAGCACACAGGTCACAATCACAAGTGATCCTCGCTCGTTTCACTAAGGGACAAGCCAAGGAACAGTCGTCGAAAAACCCGTTTAGTCACATGCTCGAGCGTGAATCTTTCTGGACCTACCGTTTTTCGCCTCGAACTCTTCGTCAATCCGATATGCCTTAAAATAATCCTCCTCAGGCAGTTGTTTCACCGCAATGTCAATATCAGAATCTAAGTCAAACGAATCCGTCGTCAGTGAACCAATAAGATATTTTTCTATATCAGAGAATTCTTCTCGAAGAGCCTTGGCAATCCTCTCCTCTGTCTCATGTCCTTATCGTATTTGTATCGAATGACTAACAATGAAAGGTATCTTTGCATAAAAAGCATCTGCTAAATTATTCTGCAGATGCTTTTTTATGTTTTGTTGAATGTCAATTATATGTTAACGATTATTATAATACGACAAAATAATCCGACAAATTTCTGCTAACTCCGGAGGTACAATAGAAACTGTGATGTCTATTATTACCAAAAGGAGGTAGTAGTTTTGTACTATGACTTTGTCATTAATACTATCGTGGTCTTATTTCTCTGCGGCGTTGTCATATGGATAGACTTGTCTCTCCATAAAAAATACTCTCATTACATATTAGGTGTAATGTTCGGTCTCATAACTATATTTGTCATGCAAGCCCACATCATGGTTATCGATGGTTACTTTTTCGATTTTCGGTATATCACTATGACCATGTCAGGTTTTATAGGAGGTCCGGTTACCGCATTCATAGCTGCTTTGATAAGTTCTATATATCGGGATAATGTGGGCGGAAGTGGTTCGATGGGCGGGATCATGAACCTTATTATCTTTGCTGGTTTTGGAAGTATCTTGGGTAGACATTTAAGGAATAGCCAGAACAGAAGGAAAGTAACTTTTTGGTTTATTGTGGGCATCGTCATGACCTGTATTTTGCTATTTATAATTGCGATTACCTCTTCATGGAAGAGCGACTCAGTGACGATTCTTAGGTCTGTCACTGTTCCTTTCTTAATCATCACGCCCTTGGTAACGACCTTAATATTTAGCTTCTATTTCTGGACCTATGACTTTTTTAGCAAAGCATCGATCCTAAATGCCTTATTAAACTGCAGTCCACTAAACTTTATTATATTTGATACCCATAGAACAATTCTGTCCAGCAAAGCTCTAGCAACAGAATGCCAAGCTTATCCTTTTATTGAAAACCCCAAGCTATTACTCGACCCAGATAAGGCATGGCTGAATCCGACAATACAACAACGCAAAGAAATTGCTACAGAAAACGGCAGACACTTTGTGGCTGATTTGTCTACTTTTCAGATGCCCAATGGTGAATTCGCATGTGTTGCGATTGTTAACGATGTGACTGATCGAAAAAGAGAAAAGGAAACGCTCAGGGAAGCAAATGATAGATTTTTCAAAGCTTTTCAGTTGGGTCCCCATATGATGACCATTGTTAGGAAGTCTGACTATAGATATATTGAGGTTAACCGTCGTTATCTTGAAAAAAAGGGTTTTGAATATGAAGAAGTGATTGGAAAAAAACCAACCGAAATTGGTGTGCCCGAAAGTGATTTTAATAATATTAATAAGGCTATTGAGGAATACGGATCCTTTAGAAATTTTGAATGTACATATGTTACAAAATGCGGTTCAAAAGGTTCATCAATTCTATCAGCTGAAACGATACAAATCGATGATCAAGAATGCATTCTCTTTGCGATTAATGACATAACGGAAATGAAACGAATGCAAACGCAAAGGATAAAACAACTTAACCATAATTTAAGATTAGAGGAGGACCTTTCTAGGAGTAACCAACTCATCGCTGATATTATCAATAATATGCAAGATGCTTTCTATGCTCTAGATAATCAATGGCGATTTACTTTCGTGAATAAAAAGGCAGAAGAGTTATTGCTAAAAACACGAGAAGAGCTTTTAGGTAAAGTGCTTTGGAAAGTATTGCCCCCATCTCGAGGAGCTTTAGTCGAACAAAATTTTCAAAAAGCGAAGAATGATTGCTTACCCATTACGTTTGAAATGCTTAGTATTTTACATAAAGATACATGGTATCAAGTTTTTGCGTACCCCTCCCAGTTTGGCTTATCCGTTCATTATCGGGATATTACTGAACAGAAACTAGCGCGTGAGAAATTAATTGAATCCCAAGAAGAGATGATTTTGATTCTCGAAAGCATGACAGATTGTTTTTATGCGATTGATGGAAACTGGCAATTCACTTATATAAATCGCGCAGGAGAAAAGGTTATGGGGAAATCACGTGCTGAATTGTTGGGCAAGAAAGTGACTGAAGTATTTAAGCCCAATGATACCACCCTACTGCGCTTTCAGGAAGTAATGAGCGAAAAGAGGTCGGTAACTTTTGAAATCATTTCTGAAGCTTTAGGTGATAAATGGTTAGAGGTAAGTGCTTACCCTACAGAAAGTGGACTAACCTGTTATTTTCGTGATATTACAAGCCGTAAGATAGCCGAAGATGAAATTGCTAGACTCGACCGTCTCAACCTTGTGGGACAATTGGCGGCTGGAATCGGACATGAAATACGGAATCCTATGACTACGGTGCGAGGTTATCTCCAACTGTTGGGCGCCAAACCTGATTATGCAGCTCAAAAGTCTACCTTCGAGCTGATGATTTCGGAACTGGATCGGGCCAACTCGATTATTACAGAGTTTCTCTCCCTGGCTCAAACCAAACAAACCGAACTGAAATCCCAAAACCTTAACAATATTCTCAATAATTTATATCCTCTTTTAGAAGCAGACACATTTACCCAAAATAAGCAAATTTGTTATTCTCTCGAGGAGATTCCCAATATAAAATTAAATGTGAAAGGAATCACCCAACTGGTTCTTAATTTAGCCCGCAATGGACTTGAAGCAATGGAGGAAAGAGGTTGTCTAACTGTTAAAAGTTATTTACAGGCTGGCATTGTCGTGCTAGCAATTGCGGATCAGGGATGTGGTATTCCACCAGAAAATATTAGTAAGGTAGGAACACCCTTCTTTACGACCAAAGATTATGGGACTGGGTTGGGTCTGGCAACCTGTTACAAGATTGCAGAATCTCATAATGCCAAGATCCATATCGATTCTAGTCCCAGAGGGACAACCTTCCTTATACTTTTTCCGCTTCTGCATATGGGGCAGAATAAAGACAATTTGAGCGCCTAATACAGAAAACTTGGCTGGCGCCCACACGAAGACACTGTCTTCGCACGAATTAGCCTTCTTGTTAGCGCTGGCCATGACTCGAACTATCCTACGCCTATAAGTATTCCTTTCGGGATCGCGGCTTCGGCGATACTAATCCTACAGCGCTTAGTATTCGTTAAGGGTTGTGCGCTTTCGGCATAAGTCTATCCTACGCCGATAGGTATTCCTTTAGGGATCACGGCTTCGGCGATACTCTCCACTGGAGACTATCGTACTGGAGACTTATGCCGCAGGAGACTATCGTGTTCGAGATTAGTAGCGCCGCTAAGACGATATGCGGACGAGCTTATCGCCACACTGCAACTCATTACGCATACTCCTGCAGTGTGGATTGGCAAGGGGCCGTGGATGACGACCCCTTTTTTGCTGCTCAATTAAAATTACAGGAGGCCATAATTACCATCACGCTTCTACTGATAAATAGTTCAGGATTCACATATTTTATCAAACCAGATAGGCGTGGTAAAATAGAGTTATGAATAACTTTATCTAAAGACTTAGAAAGCTGGTTATAGTGTAAGATGATTAAAACTCTGGAGATTAACGAGATTTATCCAAAAATATTCCGCATAAATTTGCCACTTCCTTTGGACGTAACGGATGTTAATATTTATTTAATTGCGGGAGAAGTACCTACCTTAATTGACGCTGGGATCAAGACTCCCCTCTTTTTTGAGGCAATCAAAGCTTTGATGAAAAAGGCTGGGGTTCAACAAATCGCTCGAATTCTTCTTACTCACTGGCATGTCGATCATTCAGGGAATACGGCTTTGTTGGCAAAGGAAGGTGCGGAAATTTTCACCAGTGCTATTGATTATGAGGAGTGGTTAGCTTTCTCTAAGCAAGACAGCTTTGACACTATGCATGAATGGATGACAGAGGAATGGGGTGTACCGAAGGAGAAAGTGCTGACTATGTATGATAATCATTGTCAGTTTCAAACTCTATTTTCTTTTCCCTCTCAAGTTAGCCTTATTCAACCCGATGACTTTGTTCAGGCTGGGGATTACCGTGTGCAGGTTATCTCTACTCCAGGACATACAAGAGGGCATCTTTCCTATTGGCTGGAACAAGAGAAGTTGATATTTACTGGTGATATTCTCCTCCCCGATCAAATTGCCTTTCCGGGAGCTTGGCTGGAAGGAAAAACTCGAGTTAGTGGATTACCCGCCTATATTAGGAGCCTCAAAAAATTGGAGAGTCTTAACGGGCAACGATATTTCCCTGCACATGGCGCACCTGAAAATGATCCCTCGGCCCGCTGTCGGGTTGTGTTGGACCAAATTAGAAATCAAATAGCAAGGCACGTACCCGCAGAAGATGTTTATACTGGGGCTTCTCTTTTGGGCAATAAAAAGTATAGCTCAGGCTATCTCTATTATCGCTTACACCATGTTTTTGGCTGTGAAACTGTTCAGAAGCAGTTGAAAAACGGTTTTGTTTTTTAAACAGGCTTATATATCCTGGGTCCATGCATAACTGATACAATTTATCTAAAATGCAACCAAATTGTTGAGTATATGCAAGTCTTGATTTGAAGCTAGTTATTTAGGGTTAGAAGTACAATCAATTACTATTTTTAAGATAAGTCCAATTTTGCTAATTATTAAGTAAAATTGGACTTGTCTATTTATTTTGAATATTCATTTATACATATTGGCCCATTTGGTATAGAACTTGCTTATATTTATCATCAACTTACCCAAAACACGATAAGGAGAGGGATGGATGAAGCAACTGGGTAGGCATTCAACCTTGCAGAGGGGGATAGTTAGTACAAAACGGAACTGAGACGAGTCAAGATTATTTGGACGAATGTTGGGCAGTGAAAGTAAAATAAAGGAGGCTCTATGTATGACTAAGACAACAATTTCTTCCATTATTGATCAATTAGGCGTCACGAAATACACGTGGACAATATGGATATTGGTGGGTCTCGCACTTGTGTTTGATGGTTATGATTATATCATTGTTGCTTATACAATGCCGCAGATGGCCAAGGAATGGGCCTTAACGAAGGTTCAAACTGGAAGCCTTGCTTCTTGGAGTATGCTTGGTGTAGTGGTAGGGGGCGTAATCGCCGGGATGTGTTCTGATCGTTTTGGAAGAAAAAAGACACTTGCTTTCTTTGTAGCTTTCTATTCCTTGCTAACCCTCCCTATTTATTTTGTTCAAAGCTTTGAAGCATTTGCTATTCTCAGGATAATAAGTGGTATTGGCATTGGTGCCTGTATACCTGTGGCAATAACACTGGCATCCGAGAATTTTCCAACTAAAAATAGGGGTTTTTTTACAGCAGCGACATTGTGTTTTTATGGCTGGGGCTGGGTACTTGGTGGAATAGTGGCCCTTAACGTGGTTCCTTCATATGGGTGGAGAGTGTGTTTTCTTATGGGAGGGTTACCTGCTCTTTACGCGATATTCATTTTGTATAAAATGCCCGAATCTATAGCCTGGCTTATCGGCAAAGGGCGGGAACAAGAAGCCATAAAAATAATTAAACATATGGAGATAGTAGCTACAGGTAAGGCTAGTGAATGGCCTCCGGGTAGTATAGCATTACCGCCTGCCCCTAAAAAAGTGGGCGTAAGTGCTCTTTTTTCTTCAGGTTATATCAAAGCAACGATAGGTGTTTGGCTTCTTTACTTCATGAGCATGTTTATTATTTATGGTGTAACAAGTTGGATGCCAACCCTTCTTATCGGAAAGGGGTATGGATTGGTTTTAGGATATACTTTCTCTATTTTACAAAACCTTGTTGGATCGATTGGTGGATTCGCAACAGGCTTTGTTGCAGATATCATTGGACGTAGAAAAAATGTTATTATTAGCTTTATATTTACGGCAGCAGCAATTCTCCTATTAGGAGCTGCTACAGGCAAATGGACAGTTCTTATTATTGCGGTGTTAGTTGGTGTTTGCATGCAATATGCGAATGGTGGAGCACTGCCTCTCATGGCTGAAATTTATCCAACCGAATTTAGAAATACTGGTGTCTCCTGGGCTCAGTCATTTGGACGAATCGCAGGATTTCTCAGCCCATTATTTGTAGGTTATGTTCAACAGGTCGGCTTTGATTTTAGCAGTACTATGAATATGTTTGCTATCCCGGCAGTCATTTGTGTAGTGGTCTCAGTATTTTTAATTGCCGAAACAAGAGGAAGAACCGTCGACGGCATTGCTAATATTAAAGCATAATTGTTGGAGAGAATTTGTAGTTACTTTCGAAGCCCTTTAAATTGTGGAAGAAGGAATAGTCACCCAAGGTGCTGATACAGTTGTTAAACTGGGTCTTATTCCTTGGGTCCCTTCGACTTATGGATTATACAGTCATTCTTTGGCCAAAAATGGCCCCGTGTCGCAGTAACGTGGATAGCGAGAAGCGATCACCTAAGCTTATGAGCTGACAGATTGCTAATACGTGCGAAGACAGTGTCTGCAAGAAGGCTAATTCGTGCGAAGACAGTGTCTTCGTGGGTGCCAGCCAAGTTTTCTTTATGTGCTCGGCATTTAAGATTGAATCCATATGGCAATCAAAAATATAATATGTTAAACTAAAATTATTAGTCAGACAATTTAAAAAACATTGATGATGAACAATGCCGGTTGATGATAATCGATTTTCAAATAATATACACAGGAGTTCTTTGACTTAGTTAATCGATCAACTTTCTCCCAGATAACGTTGTCATTTTTATCCAAAGCGTAAGACTCCAACTTCTACAAGTGGGAGTGGTACACCTTATTATACTTCGGTGGGGGTAGAGTCCCCCACCGAAGACTCGATGTTCAACTTTAGTTGAACGAGTTCACTAGACCACTAAGGGAGGTGATAAAGTGACGGCAGCACTTGGAATGCCAAGCCCTCACCAACAAGAATCTAATACGGACGAATCGAGAATAACCCTTGACAACCAGTTTTTGCAACAGATTATCAAGGAATCATTTGATACAATACTTGTTACTGATAAATTTGGCAATGTGCTTTTGGCTAACCCAACTGCAGGATTATTTCTGGGATATAAGACTGAAGAAGTGATCGGAATCAATGTCAAAGATTTCGTGAAGAAGGGCATATATGACTGGTCTCCAACCTTGAAGGCAATTGAAACCCGTTCTGTTGTATCTGGGATCGTGCAAAACAAGCACGGAGTTCAGCATATGGTTACCAGTAAGCCTCTCATAGATGAAAATGGTGATATTGCTATGATCATCACCAATGCACGAGATAAAGGTTTGGTTGATGAGTATATCTCAGCTTTAGAAAATGAAAGAATAACAGTCATTCGCTACAAAACTGCTGTAGAGTATTTGAGTGAAGTGGATCTGGAGAATAAAGAACTAGTGGTTGAGAGTCAACAAATGCGCCAAATTATAAAAATCAGTAATGTCATAGCGAAAACCGACAGTACTGTCATGTTGATCGGAGAAACAGGTACTGGTAAAGAAGTAATGGCCAGGTATATCCATCGCAATAGTCTTCGCTCGAAAGAACCGTTTATCCCGGTAAATTGTGCAGCAATTCCTCATGATTTGCTAGAGTCGGAATTTTTTGGTTATGTGCGGGGGGCCTTCACAGGCGCAAATCCCCAAGGAAAACCTGGTTTATTTGAAATTGCCGATAAAGGAACCTTGTTTCTGGATGAAATTGCCGAATTGCCCTTAGCTATGCAGTCAAAGCTGCTAAGAGTCTTAGAATCCAGTGAAGTACAAAGGTTGGGTGATACGAACATTATCCAGGCCGACGTCCGATTTATCGCTGCTACAAACAGAGACTTAAAAGCAATGATCAACCAAAAACAATTTAGAAGCGACTTGTACTATCGCCTTAATGTAATACCCATCAGTTTACCGTCTCTAAAAGATCGTCCCGAAGATATCTTGGCCTTTGCGCATAAATTTTTAGAGGAATTGAATCGAAAATACGGCTTAAAGAAACAATTCTCTACTCAAGCGACTCAATTACTATTTAACTATAATTGGCCTGGGAATGTGCGGGAATTGCGTAACGTTATAGAGAGATTAGTAATTACATCTTCCGATGAGATATTAAATTTTAAGGAAGATTCCCTTATAAATAGCAAAACACCGTTAGAGACTGAACAAAGTTATTTAGAATCAAATAGGGGTTATCATGGTACTTTGAAAAGTGTTATGCAAGCCGTGGACGAGGAGTATATTAATCAAGTACTTGCTGAATGTGGCGGTCGGATAGGCGAAGCGGCCAGTCGATTAGGAATTCACCGTACCATGCTATATCGCAAGCTGCATAATAAATCTAAATGAGCATATTTTGCTCTAATAGAAAAAATATTGGTCTGATAATCGGTGATATTTTTCTTTGGAGTCTTAAAGAGGTGATATAGTAAGTGGCTTCTAAACTTAAAAAACAAAAGCCTAACGAACAATGCCCCGGGGTGAGTGAATTAAGTAAAACCCTTGAAAAGCACTTATTACAACAAATTATTGATAATTCCTACGATTCACTATTTGTTACTGATAAATTTGGCAATGTACTTCTGGTTAACGCAGGGTCAGGGATATTTATGGAATATAAGACTGAAGAATTGATAGGAGAAAATGTAAAAAATCTTTTAAAAAAGGGAATATATGATTGGTCTCCTACTTTGGAGGCTATAAAGACACGTTCTGTTGTATCAGGGATCATGAGAAACACTCATGGGGTTCAGCATCTTGTTACCAGTAAGCCTCTGTTTGATGAAAATGGCGAGATTGTCTTGATCATTACCAATGGACGTAATGAAGATTTGGAAGATAATTATATGGCGGCTATAGAAAGTGAAAGAAAGAAAGTTAGAAGATACAAAACTGAGGTAGAATATTTAAGTGAAAAGGTAGAGAATAAAGAACCCGTGGCTGAGAGTCAACAAATGCGCAATATTATTCAACTGTGTAATGTCATAGCCAAGACCGATAGTACTGTCATGCTGATCGGTGAGACGGGTACAGGCAAAGAAGTCATGGCTAGGCATATACATCACAATAGTCTACGGTCCAAAGAGCCGTTTATCCCCGTGAATTGTGCAGCGATTCCCCATGAACTACTAGAGTCAGAATTCTTCGGCTATGTTCGAGGAGCCTTCACTGGAGCAAATCCGCAAGGAAAACCTGGGTTGTTTGAAATAGCCGATAAAGGAACGTTGTTTTTGGACGAATTAGCTGAATTGCCCTTAGCGATGCAGTCCAAGCTGCTTAGAGTAATAGAGTCTAGTGAAATACAAAGATTGGGTGATACAAAGATTTATCATACCAATGTACGATATATTACTGCTACTAATAGAGACTTAAATGAAATGATCAACCAGAAACAATTTAGAAGCGATTTATACTATCGGCTTAATGTAATACCTATTAATTTGCCGCCTCTAAAAGATCGCTCAGATGATATTATTGCCTTTGCTCATAAATTTATAGAGGAATTGAATAGAAAATATGGTCTTAGGAAGACACTTTCTTCAGAAGCGACTCAGGCATTTTTAAGCTATAGTTGGCCAGGAAATGTCCGGGAATTGCGTAATGTTATCGAGAGATTGGTTTTCACCTCCTCCGGTGACATTATTAATTTTGAGAATGATTCCCTAGTGAAGAGCAAAACACGTTCAGAGATGTTAGAATGTTCGCCAGAAACAAAAAGACCTTATCAAGGGACTTTGAAGAGTGTTAAAAAAGCCGTGGAAGAGAAGTATATAAATCAAGTGTTAGCTGATTGTGGCGGGTGTGTGAACGAAGCGGCCCTACGCTTAGGAATCCACAGCAGCATGCTGTATCGAAAGAAGAATAATAGCAGCAGAGAAAAATGTTAGTTGTGGTAAGTTGCATAACAGATAGAATGTAGCTATAATGCAGCAAAATGTTGCATTTATGAAAAACCAATCCTGAAATAACTATTCAGGATTTAAAAGAACCAGAAGTTTCTTAATTTAGATAAGGTTTAATTTACTAATTATTAAGTAAATTAAACCTTATCTTTTATTTTGACTAATTATATTCTTGATAACGATGATTTGGTATAGGTCTTGCTTATATTTATCGTTAGGTGACTTGAATAAACAATGACAAGGGAGGATCTAGTATTTACTCGGAAAATCGGGGGTTATCTCGTGAGCTTTTTCGCTTTGGAATTTGAGACTAAAGGAGGCTTTCAAATTGGCTAGTAATTATTTATATAGTTCCCAGGACCATAAATTTATTATCAAGGAATGGTTGAAAGGTGAAAAGATCTTTGGACTAGACCGTTTCAAGGATTATTTAAATGTAGATGACGTGGACCAGATTCTTGATCAGGCACTTAAGGTTTGCAAGGATGTCGTGGCTCCCACCAGTGACGACGGTGATAATATGGGACCTATATTAAGTGAAGGCAAAGTAATTGTCCCCGAGTCCTTTCATCATGCCTATAAGTTTATGCAGGAAAATGGCTGGGGTTCAAGTAACAAGGATGTAAACGGTGAAGGAATTCTACCTGGAATTTTATTTGGCGCTGTACGTGAGTATTTAATTGGGGCCAATCCGAGTATGGAAACATATATAGGGTTAATCGGCGGGATTACTGCTGTGATTCAAGAATATGGATCTAAGGCACAAGTTGACCTGTTCACGGTCAAAATGTTTCAGGGCATCTGGAGTGCCACTATGGCCTTGACAGAATCCGGTGGTGGCTCTGACGTAGGTGATAATCTCACCAAAGCTTATCCGACAGAAGAACCGTCAATTTATAAAATCAAAGGGACAAAGTGTTTTATTTCTGCGGGTGATCATAATCTTACCGAGAATATTATCCACTTAGTATTAGCCCGGGTTGATGGAGCCGCAGCAGGTACTAAGGGCCTCTCTCTGTTTATTGTGCCTAAGATTTGGGTTAACACCGATGGTAGTTTGGGAGAAGCAAACGATGTCGCAACGGTTGCAATTGAACACAAATTGGGATATAAGGGTTCGGCGACTGCCGTCCTAAGTTTCGGTGAAGAAGGCACCTGCAGGGGGCATCTGCTGGGCGAACCGCCAAGTGCTGGCGGTATTGGGCAAGGGATGGCCCAAATGTTCAAGATGATCAACGAGTCCCGGATCAATACTGGGCAAAGTGCTTTGGCCGTGGCAACTGTGGCCTATAATAATGCGGTTGCCTATGCCCGGGAACGGGTTCAAGGAAGGCCGTTCACCAATCCAAAGAGTGGAAGGGTTCCGATTATCCAGCATGAGGATATAAGGCGCATGCTTTTAACCCAAAAAGCCGTGTTGGAAGGTATGCGGGCAATGATTTTTAAGGCTCACTATTATATGGATCAAGTTACTTTTGGTCAAGATGATTCTGAAGTTAGAGAAGCGAATCGCAGAATCGAGATCATAACCCCGCTGATCAAGGCCTATTGTTCGGACCAAGCCTGGGCTCTCATAGCAGACGCTATCCAAGTGTATGGCGGGTACGGCTTTACCGAAGAGTATCCGGTGGCACGCCAGGCCAGGGATTGTAAGGTTTACTCTATTTGGGAAGGTACCAATTATATTCAGTCCTTGGATTTAGTCGCTCGAAAAATGAAACTTGAAGGTGGCCAGCTGTTCAAGGAGTGGTTTGCCGAGCTGGAACAGTTTATCAAAGAAAATATTAGGAATGGTGATTTTAGTCGGGAATTTGAGATCCTATCTCAAGCTATCCAAGCTTATAGAGAATTGCTTAATGTGGTACAAAGTTACTTTCAAAGTGATCCAGGGTTTGTCCCTTTATACTCTACGCGGGTGCTAAGAGTTACCGCCGAACTGTATGCTGGTTGTCTTTTAATGCAGCAGGCTTTGGTAGCTAAGCATAACATGCCGGAATCTAAAGCTGATCAAGTTTTCTATGTAGGTAAAATTTGTAGTGCTCGTTTTTACGTTAGGAATATTGTCCCCGATGTCATAGCCACTGTACAGGTCATTAAAGAGGGGGACAACACCGCTATAGATATTCCAGAAGACGCTTTTTAGGCATATGAAAGAAAATAACAAGTCAAAGATGCCTTGGATATTTTACGTCAGAGGAGGTATGTTTACCTCATAGCGGGGCTATTAGGTGAACATGCCGACGCAATAGACTGGCATACTGACTGGTTATTTACTTGAATGTGCCTGAGGTTTCTTGGCGAAAGAAAAACTACAGAATAGGAGTGGTCTTTTTGCGTGAAGTTGTTATTGTGGGTGGTATGCGAACCCCCATTGCTGATTTTTTAGGATCCTTAAAAGATTTTTCGGCCGTTGAATTAGGTATTATTGCCCTTAAAGCAGCATTAAAACAAGCTAAACTTGAACCCAGTCTAATCGAAGAAGTGACAGCAGGCATGGGCAATTCGTCAGGGTGCAAACCAAATCCTGCCCGACAGATCGCCTTAGGCTCTGGTTGCACATTTGAAACAGTGGCCGCTACAGTTAATCAGCAGTGCGCATCTTCCATGCGAGCGACGGAAATTCTAGCTCAGGAAATTATGTTAGGCAAGGTGGATACCGGAGCAGCTGTTGGTCCAGAGAGCATGTCCAATATCCCCTACCTGTTGCCCGGCTCACGTAAAGGATATCGCATGGGCAATGCTCAGGTTGTCGATGGTATGTTTGTCGACGGTCTAATTGATGCTTTTAATGACTATCATATGGGTGTCACTGGAGAAAATCTTGCTAAAAAGTATAATATTTCTCGCTTAGAGCAAGATGAACTTGCCGTGCTGAGCCATCAACGGGCTTGTCAGGCAATCAAAGATAAAAAATTTAATAGTGAGATAGTCCCGGTTGAGATCAAAAAGAAGAAAGTTTCGCTCTTGTTTGAGACTGACGAGCATCCCAAAGTTAACACGAATCTGACTGATCTAGCCAAACTAAAACCTGCTTTCGATAGGGAGGGTACGGTTACTCCTGGTAATGCCTCCGGTTTGAATGACGCGGGAGCAGCCTTGATCTTAATGACGATGGACAAAGCCAAGGAACTAGGCTGTAAACCGCTGGCCCGGATTATTGCAACTGCATCTGGAGCTGTAGATCCAAGCCTTATGGGGATGGGAGTGGTCCCGGCAGTAAACCGCGCCTTAAAGTTTGCCAATCTAAAGTTGGATGATATTGGTTATTGGGAAATAAATGAAGCTTTTGCAGCTCAATTTATTGCCTGTAACCGTGAGCTAAAACTGGATATGGCTAAGGTTAATGGCAATGGCTCTGGTATTTCCTTAGGGCATCCAGTCAGTTGCACGGGAGCAAGGTTAATTGTTTCCCTAGTTTACGAGATGCGTCGTCGCGGGGTCCGATATGGCTGCGCTTCTCTTTGTGCAGGTGGCGGTCCGGGAACAGCCATTATCGTCGAAACAGTATTTTAATGGATAGGCCCTCTAATTATGCGAACTATTTGAGCCTTTGACAGCAAAAGTGAACTCGTTCAACTAAAGTTGAACATCGAGTCTTCGGCGTAAGTCTCCAGTGGAGACTTACGCCGAAGGCGCAGATCCACAGACGAATACTTTCGCGCCGTAGGATGGACTCTACCTCCTTCGCCGCCAAGTGTTTCTATTGGGAAAGGCGGCTCGGCGATACTAATCTCAGCGCTTAGTATTCGTTGATAGCCGTGCGCTATCGGCGATACTGTCCACCGGACACTATCGTCACCGGAGACTATCGTCACCGAAGCAGAATAAGGTGTACCCACTCCCACTTGTAGAAGTGGGAGTCTTGAGATTTGGATAAATAGCACGTACGTAGCAAATTACAATTGAGGAGGAAACTATGGACTATAATAATTTGTTATGGGAACAGGATGGAAGTGTAGTCACCGTCTCTTTTAACCGTCCCAAAGCTATGAACGCTCTTAATCAAGAGACTCTCGAAGAACTTGAACAGGTCATCAAAAGAGTGGCTAATGATAGCAGTATTAGTGTCCTTGTTTTAACTGGAAGTGGTGGAAAGGCTTTTATCGGTGGTGCCGATATCGGCGAGCTTAGGGCGTTGGAGGGTTCTATGGACGGTGTAGCCCTCTGCCGTCGCGCTCAAGTTATAGCGTTCAGTCTTGAAGAAATAAGCAAACCAGTTATTGCCGCAATTAATGGTTTTGCTCTAGGTGGAGGACTCGAACTGGCCTTAGCCTGCGACATTCGCCTCGCCGCTGATACAGCTAGGCTTGGTCTTCCTGAGACTACCTTAGGGATAATTCCGGGCAACGGAGGGACTCAGCGCTTGGCTCGGCTGGTGGGCAAGGGAATGGCCAAGTACCTTATCTTTACAGGCAGTCACTTAACTGCTCAAGAAGCTCTGGACCTGGGGATTGTGGAAAAGGTATACCCTGCTGGAGAGTTGCTTTCGCAAGCTAAAGAGTTAGCAGCTAAGTTAGCAAAGGGAGCACCAATTGCTTTGGCTATGGCTAAACGGGCAATCAATCTTGGCTTGGACACAGATCTAACTACAGGCTGCGACATGGAGGCACATCTTTTTGGAATAGTAGTCGGCACAGAAGATGCAAAAGAAGGAACGGGAGCATTTTTAGATAAACGTCAACCTCAATTTAAGGGGCGATAAGTGGGATACTGAGGACCTGACGATTTCCCTTCAACCAATAAGTGAATCTTTCAAATACTATTACAAAAGGGCGCATATCAGCTTATAAATCTGATTTGCGCCCTTTTCGCCAGTATATCCTAGTTGGGGAGTAACATCCTGAACCCCTTAAGAAACTATTATTAGACATCGCCTTGGATCACTAATTCTTCGGCCATCAACGATATTTCGCCCAGTGACTGAGTTAGTTTGATTATATCACAGGCTTGATTTTCACTGACGAATGCCAACTGTTTTATGCAATCGATTAAACTGCTAACCCTGATATTGACATCTGTAATATCCTTAGAAATGGCTAATGCAGACTGTTTTGCGCCTTCAGATAACTTTCTGACCTCATCGGCAACCACTGCAAAACCACGCCCTTTATCCCCTGCCCGTGCCGCTTCAATCGAGGCATTTAGTCCCAGGATACTTGTCTGGGTAGAAATTCTATGAATATCTTGTGATATTCTATTGATTTTATCAAGTCCATGCATAGTATCTTTAGTGCTGTTCTCCATACTACTGGCAGTCCCTGCCAGCTCCTCGCTAGAAGCAGAAAGTTCCTCAGACGATGCATGACTTCTTTTTACCAGGACTGATAAGTCTTCGCCTATCTTCTTCAAGGCATCATACCGTTTGTCGGATATAACCACGGTTATTACGCCTTCAAATTCACCATTGTTCCACAGTGGGTTAGCGATAGCAACATAAGAAATTTTGAATTGCGATTTATCTATTGGTATTCGTACTACTAGTCTCTTTCCCTCTTTCATACACCGATACGAGACTGTTTTTTCATTCAATGGCTCACCTTTGTGAGAGCCTATATTTAGATTTTCATGAATGATTTCAAAAACAACAGTTTGGGTATTGGAGATTACGACTGTTATATCCTCATCATAAAGATCTTGCATAAGTGGAGCAAGAGTAATAGCTTGTTCTATATTCATTACTGTAACCTCCTTTTGTGCAATTAACTCAGAGTATGACCGTCTACAACCTCGATAAAACTCCAATTCTCTGTCCCAAACCTCAATCACTGAACCTACTTTTATCCATCTTACTTACAAATTAAGTTTTTTAGCCTCTTCGCGAAGTTCGGCTCTGAAATCGGGATGAGCAATACCAATTAACTCTTGAGCTCGCTGTTTCAAATTCTTTCCTTTAAGTTGAGCAACTCCATATTCCGTTACGATGTAATTAACTTCCTGGCGTGGAGTAGTAATTACTGAACCATGCTTTAACAACGGAACAACTTTTGAAATTCGGCCATTTTTAGTAACGGCTGTTGATTGAAGACATAAAAAGGATTTTCCCCCGGGCGAAAGCTGTGATCCATGAGTGAAATCCATCTGGCCACCGGTACCGCTATACATTCTGGGGCCAATGCTTTCAGAACACACCTGACCAGTAAGATCTACCTCAAGCGCTTGGTTTATGGAGACCATTTTATGATTTTGAGCGATTATATTTGGATTATTGGTCCAAGATTGTCTGCGCATCTCCACCGCCGGATTCTCATTCATCCATTGATACGTTTCGACTGACCCCATAGCAAAACAAGCACATATTTTCTCGGGATTAAGGGTTTTCTTTTTCCCGTTTAGAACGCCTAATTCCCATAGATATTTATAGGCATCTCCCAGCATCTCTGTATGGGCTCCTAAATCATGTTTTATTGCTAAGAGCTTACCTAATAAATTAGGCATCCCGCCAATTCCCAACTGTATAGTAGACCCATCCTCAATCCTTTCTAACAATAAATCGGCAATGGCAATATCCTCAGTAGTGCCCGCTGGCACCGCTGGTATCGAAAATAACGGTTGGGTATTTGCAACAATATAATCGACCTGCGATATGTGTATGAAGTTATCACCATATACCAAGGGTTGATTCTCGTTGACTTCTAGGATAACTATTGTATTCTCCATCCGTGCCGATTCGTGAAAATACAGAGGAGCAGTGGCTGTACAGAAATACCCATTCTTGTCCATTGGGGTTACACTGGATACTACCTTGGCCTTTCCTGGCGGAAGGTCTTTTATTACGTAATCGGTTAAAGAATAAGGATAAGAGCCCAAATGGACTGGATAAAAATCAGCATACCCTTTATTTACAGCTTCTCTCACTTTAGGGGTTATCATGAACATTGTACTTACCCTTAAGTGGGGATAAACTTCGGGTTTGATCCACTCTTCCGATAATGTAGGCCCAAAGCCAAGGTACTCAACATCATCGAATTCTTTCGCCATAGCCCGTTTACCGATTGCATTTAATAAACCAACTGGTTCGCTGGCACATTGATTTGACACAATCTTGTCTCCAGATTGAATCAACTTTGCGGCATCTTCCAGTGACCTAAACTTCCGTTTGTATTCTTCTTGATACTTTGAGTTCAAAATAATACCTCCTTGTAGCTTGTAAAACAGATATAGGGTTAAGGTTACAAAACCAACCCGAACGTTCCTGATGACTTACAACATCCATCCTCCCTTATCATGGTTTAGGGAAGTCACCACAGAGTATAAATATTTGCAAGATCTATACCAAATCAGCCAAGGCATCATTAAATAGTTACACAATAATAGGATAAGTTCGAATTTACTATCTAATTAGTAAATTCGAACTTATCCCAAAAACAAATAACCCATTCACTTGCTCACACCTTAATTTTAACCTCTAAGATATTTGCATTGAAGCAACCATATGGTTGCGTTTTAGCTAAATTGTATCAGTTATGCAGTCGCCGTGTCGTTCGGAATCCGAATCACTTAATAACCTTGTTCGTTACCGCGCCCATTGTGATAGGGTAAAATGAATAAAGGGAGCTTAGATAGGCTGATTAACCCTATCCTTTGGGGGATCGAATTAATGACCAATTCTGGATAGGTATTAATTTTTTCTCTACTTAAGCAGTCGGCAAGAACTGACTGCTTTTTATTTCGAGACATTTATTGATCATATTAAATAATTTTTAACCTCTACCCCCTATTGGTATACTAAATATTTCCCTTGTCAAATGCCCAAATTTGTGATAAATATGTACTAAAATATTTAATACGTATGGGGGGTATATGGAGTGAGCGTGAATGAGAATATTTCTCGCAGAACATTTTTCAAGAGAACTACAGCAGCTGGCCTACTTGGGGTATTGGCAACTGCTGGTCTAAACAAGCCAGTTCAGGCCGCAGGTCTGAGTACTGGAAAGCTGGGTACTCTGATTGATTTAACGAAGTGTGACGGGTGTAAGAATTATGGCACACCACTTTGTGTTGAAGCATGTGGCAAACATAATCTAGAAAGATTCCCTGAACCCGAAAAGCCTCTAAAAAATTACTGGCCTCAGAAGAAAGTTGAGGATTGGTCAAACAAACGAGATCTTAAAAGTCGCCTGACTCCCTATAACTGGACATTCGTTGACCATGTTAAAGTCAAGCATAATGGCATTGAACAAGAGGTTTTTGTGCCTCGCCGGTGTATGCACTGTGATAATCCTACCTGTTCAAAGCTCTGCCCTTTTAGTGCGATCACCAAAGATACATCGGGAGCCGTCTCTATTGATGACGAATTATGTTTCGGAGGGGCTAAATGTCGTGATGTATGTCCTTGGGGTATTCCTCAGCGACAAGCTGGAGTTGGAATATACCTCGAGATTGCGCCGGACTTAGCTGGTGGTGGCGTCATGTATAAGTGCGATATGTGCGTTGATCTTTTGGCAGAGGGCATAAAACCCGCTTGTGTAAGCGCTTGCCCGAAGGGTGCCATCTCGATTGGTCCGAGAGAAGACGTGAGAAACCTCGCTTATAAAATGGCAGAAGAAATCAATGGATATATCTACGGGGATAAAGAAAACGGAGGAACCCCGACCTTGTATCTTTCTGCAGTTCCATTTGATAAAATCGACGCTGCGATCAAAGCAGATAAAGCGAGTAAAAAGGATATTTCCCCAGGCCGTCCTGGTATGCCTATTAATGTGGAGAATTACCTTTCTACGGGAAAAGGCATGTTTCTGAGTTCTATAATGGCCCCGTTCGCAGGTGCAGCAGTTGCTGGCTTAACGGCTTATCGGACTATAAAAGGGGATAAAGCAAAACGAATCCGGAATAACATGAATGATCAAGGAGGGGAGCATAACGATGGCCAAGAAATTGAGTAGCCCGAAGCAAAGTAAAATCTTAAGACAAAGCGTGGCTAATCGGTTTGTCCATTGGACAACTGCCCTCTCGGTCTCACTGCTTATTATTACTGGCTTAGGACAACTTCCACTCTACACACGCTACAATGTTACAAAATTACCCGGTGCGGCATGGCTCGGCGATTATTTTATCACCGTTAACCTTCACTATTTGGGTGCAATTGGGCTATTATTTGCCGCATCGTTCCATATTGTTTATGCATTCGCTCGTCGAGAGTTTGATATTTTCCCACGCAAGGGGGATATGAAAGAATCCTATCAGATTATAAAAGCAATGCTGACCAAAGGCAAAGAGCCCGCTTCGGATAAATATTTAGCTGAACAACGTGTAGCCTATCTGTTTATCGGACTAAGTCTTCTCCTATTGATCGTTACTGGCTTGATTAAGACCCTAAAGAATGTTCCGGGCCTTGACCTCCCCCACTCTCTGTTGTATTGGAACACTGCTTTGCATAACATTGGTACGGGCTTGATATTCTTTGGGGTTATCGGGCACTTAGCTGCCTTTCTCCTCAAGGAAAACCGTCCGCTTCTTCCCGGAATGTTCACAGGATCCATTAACCGGGAGTATATCAACCATCGCCATAGCCTTTGGTATGTGAAACTCCTTAGCAAAGGCGACATCAAAGCAAACAATCTCGATGAACTCAAAGCCCAATCTAGTGGAGTCAACTTCATACACAAGAACCATAAGCAATCGAATGTTGGAAATCCACTATAGTGTAATCCATAGTCAGTAATCGGGTAGGATGCCACCCATTATTTGAGAATAGGGCTACTGGATGTTCTCCAGTAGCTCTTTTTATGTTTGCGTATTCCATGCTTTCTGCACGCTTGATTGGGAAAGAACAATTTAGTGAGACTCCCACTTCAAGTGGGATTGTTACGTCACTGGAGACTTATGTCACCGAAGACTCGATGTTCAAATTAAGTTGAACGAGTTCACTGTAGATTTAGTTATATTGGAGGTATTTCGCCCTTGTTTATAGAAATCCTTAACGTTTAATAGATTGCTCGACTCGATGCAAGCCGATTGGAGAGGGGTACCATTAGTGATTAATAAGCATAATTATCCATGGATTGTATTATTTGTAGCAACTTTCGCTCAAGCTACAACGTCTTTTATACCTCAGGGAATGGGGTCATTAGCACCTTTTTTGGTAGAAAGTTTTAAATTATCAAATGCCCAAATTGGTATTATCGGCGTATCAGTTAATGCGGGGATGATGTTAACCGCTATTTTAGCCGGAAAAGTAGTTGACCTTCGTGGAGAAAAGGTTGTCTTGGTGGGAGGCGGAGTTCTGACCGGTCTAGGAGCTTTACTAGCCTCTCGCTCTGGAAGCTTTGGTTGGTTAGTTGTTTTGCTTTTTTTTACGGGTTTATGGGCTTCTTCATCTACTCCGGCAGGTGGCAAAGCAGTTATGACTTGGTTCCCCTATAATAAAAGAGGCTTTGTGCTAGGAATTAGACAAACGGGTATACCCATTGGCGGTTTAGTGGCTGCCCTAACCCTTCCCATAATCGCCTCAAAATATGGATGGCAATGGGCTATGGTGGGTATGGGGATAGTCGCCATTATAGGTTCTGTAGTTTGTCAGATTATTTTAAATGATAATTTCGAAAAACAAGATACGATAGTAAATACTATCCAAAGAAGTGGTGACAAATGGGCTGTTCTGCACAACAAAGACGTTTGGTTAGTAAGCTTAACGGCGATTACATATGTTTCTGCTCAAGCTACTCTAGTTACTCACTTAGTCGTTTTTTTACATATTTATTTAGGTAAGAGCATTGTTACTGCTAGTTTCTTGATGGCCCTTGCCCAATTGGTCGGAGCATCAGCTCGAATTGTGTTAGGGATATTAAGTGATACTGTTTTTCATGGTTTTCGTAAACCCGTTTTAGTTATTACGGGTACTTTTTCTGCTTTAATGTCCTTAGCTATGATATTTATAAATTCCTCTACGCCTTTATGGGTTATCGGAATAATCATTGGGCTGTTCGGTTTTTCCGCAATCGGCTGGAACGGAATATATGCAGCCTTTATGGCAGAATTGGTTGGCAAGGAACAGGCGGGAACAGCATTAGGCTTAGGTTTGAGTTTAGTTCAAATTGGCGTGTTGGTTTCCCCTCCAACGTTTGGTTTAATTGTAGATTATAGCGGTAATTATACTATGAGTTGGGTTTGCTTATCATTGCTTGTAGGCGCTGGAGTTTTAGTCCTAAGTTTAGTGCACGAGGCAAAAAAAAGCTAGTTTTAACCCTATGACAAGTTGCCATAAAAGTGCATTGAAAATTAACTGGTTATATATGGAATCTTTTTAATCATATTTTAATTTTAATCAAATTCTCCTTGAAGTTTTTTAGGTTAGAATTCATATATACCCAATTGCGGCTCAAAGCTATTTATTGCAGGATTTTACGCAAAGCGGTATCATAACAAATAACAAGGAGGAAATTTTATGACAACCTTAGAACAAGTGGAAAAACTACGTACGATGGCCAATGTAAGCTACGACGAGGCAAAGGCTGCCCTAGATGCGGCCAATGGAGATTTGCTGGAAGCCATTATCTATTTGGAGAAACAGGGAAAGGTAACAGCACCAACCGGAGGCGGTTATTACAGCAGTGGGAAAACCGCCGACGCCTACGCAGGGGCAAATAAAGAAACTTGCTGGGAAAAGCAAACTAAAAACTGCCATGGTGGTGAAACTTTTATTTCTCTGATGAAGAAATTCGGACGATTTTGCTTGAAAATGATCCGCAAAGGCAATGTCAATTCCTTTGAAGTGCTCAAGGGTGAGGAAAGCAAAGCTTCTGCTCCAGTTACTGCCTTTGTCTTGCTGTTGATATTCATCCCCTGGATTACTATTCCACTGCTTATCATCGGACTATTCTTTGGTTTTCGCTATCGCTTC
>LOEW01000171.1 GCA_001516045.1 Desulfosporosinus sp. BRH_c37 | reverse complement strand
TCTTCATAACTTCACATATAATGTTGTTAATTGAATAACCATGATGTTGGAGCACATTTTCAATTTCTTTGACAGGTTTCCGCATGATAACACCTCATTTTTGGTTGATTTGGTTAGCATCTTAATTATACCAAAAACCGAGTGTTCATGCGGATCTTAATCGTTTTTTAGTCTCTTTTTAGGTCAAAAAATTAGCTTTTTTATGGGTGCAAAACTTCAGAGTTTCATTGCGCCGAAGCACTCATTATGTTAGAATGACATAAAATCAATATGGTAACAGGGGAGCTGGAACTTACTGGCTGAGAGGGGCAAACTGCCCGACCCTTAACCTGATCTGGGTAATGCCAGCGTAGGGAGGATAGGAGAACAAGTACGCCGCATTACATGTGGTATTTTTTTATGCCCAAGTTCCCCTATATACTCTTTACGAAAACTAGTTTAAGGAGGGAAATGTACTATGGCAAAAATCATTATGGCTTTACAGGTGGTTCCTAAAGTTGAAGAAGCTCGTATTTATGAGGTTGTAGACGAGGCGATCAAAGTCATTGCGGCCAGTGGGGTTCCCTATGAAGTTGGACCCATGGAGACAACAATGGAGGGCGAACCCGATCAGCTTTGGGAAATCATTAAAGAAGCGCAGGAAGCTTGTCTTCGTGCTGGAGCGTCTCGAGTGATGGCTTACATCAAAATGGATTATGTTCCGACAGGCTCAACTATAGGTGAAAAAATCGACAAATATCGAAATAGATAATGGGTTGGATAAAGTGGAAAGGGCTTCCAGCCCTAATGTTCTTTCTTTTTCTTCTAGGGGCATGGCAAATGGTGATTACGGGCGCTCATGTTCCCCTCTGGCTTCTCCCTGCTCCCACTCAAATAGCCGAAGCTTTATGGGAGACTCGCCAACTTATTTGGCTGCATACCCTCACAACTTTAGTTGAAACAACTGTTGGCTTTGCGTTAGCCGTCATCTTCAGTCTGGTCACGGCGGGTGCGATGGTCCTATCCCCTTGGCTAAAACGCCTATTATATCCCTTTCTTATTATTTCTCAGACGGTTCCCCTAATTGCAGTTGCCCCTCTTTTGATTCTTTGGCTGGGCTATGGACTACTGCCGAAAATTGTAATTGTTATTATTGTGTGTTTTTTCCCGATTACAATCAGCTTAATCGAAGGACTTGAATTAACCGATCCTGACATCCTTAATTTATTAAGAAGCATGGGAGCCTCCCGTTGGCAAATATTTTATATCGTGCGCTGGCCTCATGCCCTACCCTCACTTTTTGCAGGACTGAAAATCGCCGCTACTTATAGTGTCATGGGGGCTGTAATTGGAGAATGGCTGGGTTCCAGCTCGGGGTTAGGAGTTTATCTGACGCGTTCTTCTCACTCTTTTTTAACAGACCGTGTTTTTGCTGCAATATTTACGATTACAGCCTTGAGTTTTCTCTACTACGCCCTTATTTCCGGGTTTGCACGAATCGCATTACCTTGGATACATAGCAAAAACCAAGATTCCGTTTAAACATTTAGTGTCAAAAGAAATGTAATCAGAAAAAGTAAGGGAGCTTGTTCAGCCTGAGCTGAACATCGAATAAAACATAAGGGAGATAATAGTATGAAAAAGCTGCTTGCGTTATTAACTATTCCTATTCTTCTACTGTCAGGTTGCGGAGTCGGAGCTCCATCACCCGTAACACCTACTCCGGCCGCGACTAAACCACTGACTTCGGTAACCTTAATGCTGGACTGGACCCCCAATACGAATCACACTGGTCTTTTTGTCGCCCAAGAAAAGGGGTATTTTGCTAAGGAGGGTTTAGAGGTTAAATTTGTACAGCCTTCTAGCTCAGGCAATGTCGAGCAGCTTGTAGCAGCCGGTAAATCAGACTTTGGAGTGAGTTTTCAGGAACAAGTAACTACGGCACGTGCTAATGATGTACCGATTCTCTCCATAGCTGCTATTATTCAACATAACACTTCAGGTTTTGCTTCTCCAACGTCAAAGAATATTCTCAATGCTAAAGATTTTGAAGGAAAAACCTACGGTGGTTGGGGTCTACCCTCTGAAGATGCTATTCTCAAAGCGCTTATGCAAAAGGAAAAAGCTGATTTTTCGAAGATTAAAATGATCAATATTGGAGAAGCGGATCAACTCACTTCGTTAACAAAAGATATTGATTTAACCTGGATCTTTTATGGCTGGACTGGCAAAGAGGCAGAATTGCGAAAGCAACCTTTAAATATGATTTGGCTTAAAGACGTTGACCCGGCACTTGATTTTTATACTCCCGTCTTGATTACTAATGAGAAAATGACACAATCTCAACCAGAACTTGTGCGCCATTTTATGCAAGCCGTTAGCGAAGGTTATCAGTATGCGATCAAAAATCCGACAGAATCGGCTGAGATATTAATCAAGAATGCACCCGAAGCAAATCCAGAGTTAATCCGCAGCAGCCAGACTTGGCTTAGTCCTCAGTATCAGGCCGATGCACCACAGTGGGGGATACAGAAGAACGTAGTTTGGGAACGCTATGCAAAATGGCTTGTTGAACGTAACCTATTGCCGAAGATGATTGAACCTGCTAAGGCCTACACGAACGATTTCTTACCCAAATAAGGGGGGCAAGATGGGATTATCGCTTAAAGGTCTTTCCAAAACTTATTTTAACCCGCAAAATAACCAATCCATGGAGGTTCTACAAACGTTAGATTTAGAGGTTGAGACGGGTTCCTTTGTTTCCTTGATCGGACCTTCAGGATGTGGCAAGAGTACTATCTGTAATCTCGTGGCGGGAATTGAGGTTCCTGATACAGGGGATATACTATTAAATGGTGAAGCGATCCAAGGAACGCTAGGGAATGTCGGTTATATGCCCCAAAAGGATCTACTTCTACCCTGGCGTACCCTGCTAGAAAACGTGCTTTTGGGCTGTGAGATCCTGCATAAAGACAAACGCCAAGCGCATATAGAAGCCAAAGAGTGGTTAAATCAATTCGGGCTTTCTCCATTTTCTGAGCATTATCCACACCAGTTATCCGGTGGCATGCGACAACGCGGGGCTTTACTACGTACGATTCTCTTTGGCAAAAAAACATTGCTTTTAGATGAGCCCTTCGGCGCTCTGGATGCTTTGACCCGACAGGAAATGCAACGCTGGCTTTTAAGTATTTGGAATCGGACTCGCCATACCGTTTTATTGATCACGCATGATGTTGATGAGGCTATTCTTCTTTCGGACAAAGTTGTTGTTCTAAGTCAACGTCCTGCTCGCCTTATCCATGAGTTCAACATCCCATTTTCTCACCCACGTGATCCTGATGAATTGTTGCTTTCTAGTGTTGCCTTAGACATTAAAAGGCAACTACTATACCTTCTCATACATTAAGTGCAAATATCAAAGCGACAGGAACTTAGTTAAGTAACAAGTTCCTGTCGCCCTGTTAGATATTGCGTAAACTATGTAAAATATGAATAACTATCCTCAAAGAGCCATATCCTAGTAAATAAGATTGTTTTAAGAAGGATAATAATTCATCCAATCGTGAGAGCCCCACTTCTACAAGTGGGAGTAGTACCCTGGTGGTTTTTATTTGTATTTTGTATAATTTTTTATATCAGCAGGAACATTTAAGAAAAATGTAGAAATTTATTTATAGGAAAGATGTTTCTACCGTTGTTGAATGATCTCCAAAGGCTTGTTTGCACTTGTTGACATGGCTTGAAGATGAGCCTCGTTTTTAGCTAGTATTTACACGAGGAATCTTACTTCCGGTAGTTGGTTTAGAATTGCTTGTCATAAACATCAGAAGATTGGTGGACAGGGCAGAACATAAAGTTATCTAAGAAAGGTTGATCGCCATGATATCAATTAATATGCAAGAGCAGGTAGAAAACAGTTCTGTTATTCGGGCCATGTTTGAGGAAGGAAAAAGACTGGCGGAAATTCACGGAACGGAAAATGTCTTTGATTTTAGCCTTGGGAACCCCAATGCCGAACCACCTGAAGAAGTCAATAAGGCAATTCTTGAGATTTTAAAGACTGAAAGTCTTATGAGCATTCATGGGTATATGAATAACTCCGGTTATGAAGAAGTAAGAGCCGCTATTGCAGAGTCTATCAATAATAAATTCGGCACTGCTTTTACAGAAAATAACATTATCATGACCGTTGGCGCGGCTGGCGGTTTAAACGTCATTTTCAAAACGTTACTTAATCCAAAGGATGAGGTCATTACTTTCGCGCCCTTTTTCGGAGAATACAGAAGTTATGTAAAAAACTATGAGGGTAATTTAGTTGTAGTTCCCCCAAATACGATTGATTTTCAGCCTAATCTCAAAGAATTTGAAGCATTAATCACCCCTATAACTAAAGCGGTTATCATCAATTCTCCCAATAATCCAACAGGCGTTATTTATTCGGAAGAAACCATAATCAAGCTCGCGGAAATACTGAGGGAGAAGCAACAGGAATTTGGCACGGATATTTATATCATTTCCGACGAACCTTATCGAGAACTTGCTTATGATAATGCAGAAGTGCCTTATTTATCAAAATATTATGCGAACACGATCATCGGCTACTCTTTCAGCAAATCCCTTTCCTTACCTGGCGAAAGAATAGGCTATTTAGTTATTCCGGATCAGGCTGCCGATTATGATAATATTGTCTCAGCAGCAAATATGGCCAATCGCATTTTAGGTTACGTAAATGCTCCATCCTTGTTCCAGCGCGTCGTTGCCAAGTGCTTAAATGCAAAGGTGGATATTGACACCTATAACAGGAATCGTGAACTTCTTTATAAAGGGCTCTCATCCTACGGCTACCAATGTATTAAACCCCAAGGTGCCTTCTACATGTTTGTTAAAGCTCCTATCGTAAGTGATTCTGAATTCTGCAACTTGGCCAAGGAGAAGAATATTCTCATTGTTCCTGGCACTCCATTTGGTTGCCCTGGTTATTTCCGAATTGCCTATTGTGTCGCTTATCAAACAATTGAGAACGCATTGCCTGGTTTTAAGGCCTTAATTGAAGAGGTTAAGTAGTGTCAATTATTTGCTAGTATACGAATAATTAGCTTAAACTATGGTTTTCCTTTTTACAGAACGATGTGAAAGGAAGGCTAAACATTAACAGTAGGTCCGTAAACGATCCGCTAGAGTGCCCAAAAAAAAGACGGTCGCCGTTCTAGCGTCCGTCTATTGTTTGTTCTTCATATGGCCATAGCCAAGTACCGAAGTAAACCAAGAACCTCCAAATAGATTTTAAAGCACCCATAGTATTCTTCAGCCTCCTTTCTCAATTCTTTGAATATGTGAAAAATAGGTGATTAACTAAAGAATAATCTGATAATTCTAATTATTATTCTTTAGTTAATCATAACTTTTGTAATAGATTTTGTCAATAACAAATCTCTGATCTTCCTAATAGTTAAATTCTATTAAGAAAGTATTGCTTATTTTAGTTCGCCCTGACACTAAAAAACCTATGGTCTGTATTTTAGTGATAACGAGTCTTTTCGTATAGTTCGGTAACAATGAGTAGAGGATATACCTGATATAACTGTAAGTCCATTGAAGATAGCCGAGCAGTAATTTGACCGAAGGAATGGGTGAAAGAATGAGTAGAGTAATAATTGTAGAAGGGAAAACCGACAAAAAGCGGTTGGAGCAGGTTTTGGACGAACCAGTGGAGATAACCTGCACCTTTGGTACATTAGGGCTAGATAAGTTGGAAGAGTTGATTTCTGAGTATAGTGAGGATGAGGTTTGCGTGTTTTTGGATGCCGACGATGCTGGCGACAAAGCCCGTCGATTGTTTAAGCAAGAGTTTCCCAACGTTCGGCACGTATATACACACAGGATGTATCGGGAGGTGGCAACTACACCGCTCAATGTTTTGGCACAAATTCTTGAGAGCGCCCACTTTGCCGTGAAGATGCCGGATGAAGAAGAAAGTAATAACTGTAGGGCAAACAAAAGAATCAATTAGAGTTATGGGTTAAGGCTATAATTGTAATAGAGAAACAAGGCTGGATGTATTTGCATTCAGCCTTGTTTCTCTATTATCGGAAATTTCTTTTAAAAAAAGGAGGAATATATTGGCTTTTTAGAGAACTGATGATAATAGTTTGTAATAAAACAGTTACTTTTGACCTGACTGAGAACAAGGAACTTGGCGGGGGACTATTTACTTCTCAAAACATAATAAAACACTGCTCAACGTATATTTGAGAGGCTTGGAGCAAAGGTCTCTTTTTAGCAATAATAAATTTACGTTGCAAATTTGTATAGGAGGGGGAATGGCGATGGCAAAAATTCTTATTGCGGATGACGAGACTTATATCAGAGTTCTGCTAGAACAGACGTTGGAGGAATTAGAAGATGAAGGAGTAGAATTGATTATTACAGCAAATGGTCAGGAGGCAATGGAAAATATAGTGGCCGAACGACCGGAACTGGTATTTCTCGATGTAATGATGCCTAAAATGAACGGGTTTGAGGTTTGCAACAAGATTAAAAACGAACTTGGCTGGCGCGATACATACATCATCTTGTTAACGGCTAAAGGGCAAGAGTTTGATAAACAAAAAGGACTTGAGGTTGGAGCAGACCTTTATATGACGAAACCCTTTAATCCGGATGAAATCGTGGCCAAAGCTAGGGAAATTTTGGGGATGTAGAGCGGGAGGAAACTATATGCATTTACCGGAGGTTGTTCATGTAGATAAAACAAAATGTCAACACTGTCTTGCTTGTATTCAGGTTTGTCCGGTAAAACTTTGCAACATTGTTGAACCAGACGGAATTTTAGTCCAACCAGATTTATGCATTGGGTGTGGAGAGTGTATTCGGGTGTGTAACGAAAAAGGTCACCATGCCCGTAATATTATTGATGATTTTTCAATATTTCTTGAGGATATCCGGTCTGGAGTTCCTATAGGGGTCCTAGTTGCTCCCGCTGCTGCAGTTAATTTTGATCCTTGGTTCATGGAAATGACCACAGCCTTACGGGCGATGGGAGTTAAGAATGTCTTTGATGTCAGTTTCGGAGCAGAAATTACGAACTATCTTTATCTTAAAACTATAGAAGCTAGTGTACAGCAGCCAATTATTGCCCAGCCTTGTCCGGCTATTGTGAGTTATATAGAAATCTATTGTCCGGAGCTTATTCCTTATCTAGCACCCACCCATTCACCTGCTCTCGATGCAGCGGTTTGGGTCAAAGGCCAACCGGAGTTTAGTCAACTAAAATTGGCCTTTTTGGGACCTTGTATTGCAAAGCGACGCGAAGTACATGATCCAAATACCAAAGGAGTAGTCTCCTATAGCTTAACTTTTCAGTCCCTGGATAAGTATTTTCAAGAGAATAATATTATCTTAAAGGATTTAGAGCCAGGACTATTTGATACGCCAGAGGCTGAGCGGGCAGTTATTTATAGCAAACCCGGTGGATTGACGGAGACATTTCAGCGTTTTGGCATTCCTATCAAACAATACGACCTCAGTCGTGTGGAAGGTGCGAATGAGGTCTATACTAAATATCTCCCAGAATTAATGAAGGATATTCGCCAAAATAAGGGCCCACAGGTTATTGATATCTTAAATTGCATCCATGGATGTAACTGTGGTCCAGCTGTTACCCATCAAAAAACTCATTATCAAGTTGAACGAATTATGACTGAACGTAAAGAAGGACAAATAGCAAAGCACGAGCAATGTAGAGCGCATGATCAACTTAGAAAACATGAGCAGGTAGGAGTAGAAAACCAAGTTGACGTTTTTCAGGATTATTTTCAGTTGTTGGATCAACCGAACTTTGATTTCTCAAGAAGATATATGGATAAATCAGGGTTAAACTTGCTGCGTCAATCGACAGTAGAAGAGGAAGAGAGAACCTGGAAATTAATGCATAAGAACACACTGGAAGAACAACAGGTCAATTGTTCTTCATGTGGCTATGGAAATTGTAGGGATATGATGGTGGCCATTGTCAATGGTCTCAATCACGTGGAGAGCTGTAAGTATTATTTATTTAAACAAAACGAACAAAGTGTGACCTTAATTAGGGGTCAAGCAGAAGAAATCGAGATGCAACGGGATCAATTAGCAGCCTGGAATGAGGAACTGGAAAAAACAGTTCAGCAACGAACTGCTGATTTATTACAAACTAATCAGCTTCTTACAGCCGAAATTGAAGAGCGGGAAGCAATTGAGGAGTCTTTACGACAAGCCAAAAAAGACGCAGATCTACTCAATGAGGAATTACTAAAGGCTAATGAACAGCTTCAAGAACTAGACAATATGAAGACCGATTTCTTATCGACTGTTTCTCATGAATTACGTACTCCACTTACTTCGATCCTAGGTTTTGCTAAAATAATTAAGAAAAGGATGGAGGAAGTCATTTTCCCGAATCTAATAGTTGCGGATAAGAAACTAGACCGAGCGGTTAAGCAGGTTAAGCAAAACGTTGAAATAATAGTTTCCGAGGGAGAACGCTTAACTAACTTAATTAACGATGTTTTGGATATTGCTAAAATGGAGGCTGGACGCGTCGACTGGAAGATGGAAAAGGTTTTTGTGTATGACATTGTGGAGCGGGGCATGGAAATCGTTTCCTCGTTGTTTGAACAAAAGGGACTTAAGTTGAGCAAAGATGTTGAAGATGCTTTGCCAGAAGTATATTGTGATCAAGAGAAGGTAATACGGGTTATCATAAACCTGCTCTCCAACGCTGTTAAGTTTACCCCTGAGGGAACTGTAACTTGTCTATGCCGGAAAACGGGAGATAATATAACTGTAAGCGTGGTGGACCAGGGAATCGGGATAGCTCAAGAGGACCTAGCCAAGGTTTTTGACAAGTTTAAACAGATTGGAGATACCTTAACGGACAAACCTAAAGGAACTGGTCTGGGATTGCCTATCTGTAAACAAATTGTTGAGTACCATGGAGGTCGGATTTGGGTAGAAAGTGAACCGGGCAAGGGAAGTACCTTTTCATTTACTCTTCCGCTAAATAAAAAAACTAGTAGTCAGACCATCGATGTCAAAACACTGGTGAAACAATTAACAGAACATGACCAAGTGGGCACCACAACTATTGAAACCGCTGGAAAGAAGATTTTGGTTGTCGACGATAATGCTCATATTAGGACTTTTCTTCATCAAGAGTTGGAGGAAAGCGGCTATCTTGTCATAGAAGCAGGGGATGGCCTGGAGGCCATTGCCTTAGTGAAGAAAGAGGAACCCGACTTAATTATTTTAGATGTCATGATGCCCGGAATTAACGGGTTCGATGTGGCAGCAGTTTTGAAAAACGATCCCGCAACAATGAATATTCCAGTTGTTATACTATCCGTAGTCGAGGATGCGGATAGAGGCTATTTAATCGGGGTAGATGGATATTTTACGAAACCGTTTAATATGGATAGGCTGCTTAGGGAGGTGGGGACACTTCTCTCACGAACTAACAATCGAAAAAAAGTTTTAGTTGTTGATACTAATCACGAATTAAAAAGTCTTATCGAAGTCTTAAAAGGTAAGGGCTATATTCTAAGTGTGGCCAATAATTACGAAGACTGTGTAAGCAAAGCGATAGTGGAGAAATCCGACATGATCATTGTAAGTAGCCTTATTGCGGAAGAACGTAATTTGATCTTAGAATTACGCCAAAAAAGTGGTTTGGAAAACGTATTCTTCCTCTTAGTCGGAGAATCTAAAGATGAGATTAATGCCCTTTGAAAAATTAGTTCTATGTTAGGTAATAGCTTGGAGGGAAGGACTTGAAACTTGATCTACAACGTTTGCTAAAAAAAGGCATTTATTCACTTATTGCCAATATGTGCGATGAACCCTTTTTGATCCAAAATGTGCGGGGTCAAGTACTTTATGGTAACGCAGATGATAAGTACCCTGAAAAGTGTCCGGTCGGGTATCAAGATGGAGTGATAGGTTGGGTAAGTGGAGGTAAGAAAACTGAAGCCATTGCCAAGCTACTAGAACATCTGGCTACCTCTGAATACGAAAAAAAGGCCTTAGGAAAAGAGACTCTGGCCAAATATCGAGAACTTATCTTGCTTTATGATATTACAGAAAAATTAGCAGCTAGTCTCGACCCCCAGGAAGTGGCCAGCTTAATTATTCAAGAGGCTAATAAGTTAATTAACGCTAATAAAGTGTCGTTAATGCTAATCAATGAAAACACTGGATTACTAGAGGTTATTGCCGGACTGGGGGATGAAGCAAAAACTAAAATGTCTTTAAAAGTGGGTGAAGGGATTGCCGGTTATATTGCACTCACTGGAAAAGCTGAAATAATCAATAATTTAAGTGATGATCCACGGTTCTTGGTGGGAACACGTAAAGTGAGTTCTATGATGTGTGCACCTCTAAGGATTAAAGATAAGACAATTGGCGTCATTAATATTAGTAGCGAAGAACCGGCTAACTATACGGCTGAAGATTTGAAGCTTTTGTCTGCGCTAACTCTTCAAGCGGCCGCAGCCATTGAAAACGCTCGACTTTACGATGCTCTGAAAGAAGCATTTCTGACGGCCGTCTCTACTCTTGCAGAAACCATTGAGAAAAGGGATACTTATACTGGTGGGCACACAAAAAGGGTTATGGAATATAGCTTAGCTATAGGAAAGTACTTCGGGCTTCCTGATAATGAAATGGAGCGCCTAAAGCTAGCCGCTGTTCTCCATGATGTCGGTAAAATTGGGGTTCGAGATGATATTTTACTCAAGAATGGGAAGCTTGATGAAGAAGAATATCGTGAAATGAAAAGACATACGATTTACGGGGAAGAAGTTCTAAAATATATTAAGTACTTTAAAGATATTATCCCAGGAGTCAAGTCTCATCACGAACGTTACGATGGTAAAGGCTATCCAGAGGGACTTAGTGGAACGCAAATAGATATTATTGCCAGAATAATCGCCGTAGGGGATACCTTTGATGCAATGACCAGCGATAGACCGTACCGTAACGCCTTAAGTAAAGAAGTGGCGTATGCGGAAATTAAAAAATGTGCTGGTTCTCAATTTGATCCAGAGGTAGTGAGGGCGTTTTTGAAGGCAATGGCGCTTAATAATTAATAAACCCGAAATTCTTGCATACCACAAGCATTTCGGGCGAGATCGTTTTGATCTTTATGTAATTAGTTTCCTCCAAATTCCTCGACAGAGGCCAAAATTTCTTGGCCTTTTGCTGACAACTCTTCAACGCATGCTAAGATTTGAGCAACACCATCATTCATACTGTTCATTTCTTGCTCTAATTCAACCGATACTTCGAAAATCCCCGAAATCAATGTTAACATCGATTGTTCATCATTGACGGTTGAACTAACTACCACACTGGATTGTTCAGCAAGCTTCTTAACTTCTTGGGCTACTACGGCAAAGGTTCGACCATGTTCTCCAGCCCGTGCGGCCTCAATGGCTGCATTGAGCGAAAGTAAATTTGTCTGACTAGCAATATCAACAATCTGACTGGATGCTTTACTAAAATCATCTAATTTTAATTTCATCTGGGTTACACTATCCCGTAAAACAGTTGAGGTTGCTAAGGTTTTAAGAACTTGATCTGACATGGCATTAAGGTTTATCACGCTTTCTTCATTTGCCTTAGCCATCTCATTGACCGAAACTTTTAGTAAACTAAAATGATTTTGGATATTCGTTGCATCTTTTAAGCGCTGTTCACTGAGAAGTTCAATTTCCTTCATCATCTCATTGATCTCAGAATTCTTCGCACTCTGAGCCAACACCGCGCCTCTCGTGTAATCAATGCAGTTAAAGGGAATATTATCCCCATTGAAAATAGCCATGGCCATTTCGTGGCACGTGTTATTACCGCAGGCCGTACAATTAATATTACGTGCTTTTTCATCGGATTTATACATGGACCCGAAGATTTCCTCGTAGTCTCTATCCGTGGGAATTCTAAGATCCGCTACTCTACGATCTGTATGATACTTTCTATAGAAATCAGTAACAGTTAGGTTCTTGTCAAAATAATTGGCCATCCAGGCTGTTCTAGGCTTATTAGAAAATCCTGTTCCTTCTTTATCTTTTAACTTGATCAATTTCAGCTTATTGAATTCGTAATCAATGTCGTCAATGGCTTCCTTAGTTAGAAATGTACCCGTACCAATATTACACCCGTGGGTACAATTGAGTATATCGACTAGCAAAGGGACAGGTTTTTGCCGATTAACCCGTTCACTATAAACATCTAAATATGAATAGGCTGCTTCATGCCCTTCCACCTGCTTCACCCAAGCTCCGGGAACATACTCCTCCACATTTTCTTTCAATCCGCCGGGGCGACTGAACAGACATCCTAGTGAACAGGCGATATCATCGAACTCTTTCTCCTTGTAATCGTTCAGAGAAATATTATTATCCTGTAAATATCGGGCTAGATTTTTATAGGTTACATTATACTTTACAAGGTTATCCGTACTTTCGAATTCCCCCTTTTTGGCTATACAGGGGGAGAGCATTGCTAAATCCGAACTGTCTTTGAGGTATTTCTTGACATAAACTGCGGTACACATCATGGGACTATGTATGGGTGATAACTGCTCTAGAAGCTCTGGTTTAAACCTTTCAATATAATTAACTATAGCCGGACAAGGTTGGGCGATTACAGTTGACAACTTTTTCTCAGTAATTACTTTCAAATATGCCCAGGTGGTTATATCCGCACCAAACGAAACATCATAAACAAATCTTACCCCTAACGATTGAAGATATCCAAAGAGTCGTTTGTACTGGTCAAAATTGACTCGTACGGCTGGTGCAGCTAAGACGGTGATTTTACGACCTTGTTTAAGAGCTTGGAAAAATGCTTCAGTATCATCAATGTATGACCTAGCCCCGTGGTCACAGACAGTAATACATCGTCCACATTCAATGCATTTTTCTCCATTAATTTTTACTTTTACTTCCCCTTCGAGAAGGTAGACTGAGTTAGCCCCTACTGGGCAATTCCTAATGCACTTATTGCACCCTTGACACTTATTTACATCTGTGAAAATATGCATTTGTTGTACAAGCAAGTTAATGGCTCCTCCCCTACTGAATTTTAGAAAAATATACTTTTATTGGAACAACAATTTCTATTATAACCCATATTTATGAAAAGAGTAGGTAAATTCGAATATTTTAGAATAGCAAAATACTATGTTCTTATGAGGTAGTTATTATCACTTTATTCGTGTTAAGTTACCGATAAAGAAAATTACCTCGAAGTCGTGGAACTTTCGTCCCCACCTAAAGTTATTGTGGATCGCTACTAGATTTCGGAGACCAAATTCCTTATATCATGTTTGTAAAGCAGCACGTAGCCTAGGAGTTACGTGCTGCTTTGGATTTTTGAGCCTTTTGTAGGAACTGTGATTTGTAATACGCTCACCTGGCTGCTCAGAGCAGTATCTGGGCTAGTATAAAACGTAGGCCGAGTCAAGTAGAACGGATGTTTTACCTATGGATGTAGTATTTTCTGACCTTATCGAAACGATTTAAAGTCGAGTTTAGAGGGAGGCAGATCTAGTCTTGTTCATCTGGGAAAGTGAGTAGCTGGTAACAAAATACTCGCCCGATTTAACGGACGAGCTGCAACAAAAAATATGCATTTAAAGAGCGAAATTGATAAAGGGGCCTTGGGATTTTTAAAGTTATCGATTTATGACGATTTTGTATACTGAATAAGTACTTGGCAGCACGATAAGTTCCGCTAAGTATTATTTTGCTACATCATTGTGAGTCACTAAGTTATTCTGCTTTCTCAAAGCCATGCTTGATAAAGTACCCATTGGACATATGGCGCACCAGGTTTTGGCTTTATATATGAAACTAAGCAAGAGGCCAATAATTGTTGTTGTTAACATCATGGAATAAACTCTAAATCCCAAATGTACTGCCCAACCCGGCAAAACACCAATATGTAGAAGGTTAGGCATATTCCAAGAAAGCTGGAAAGCCATCAAAAATCTTATTTTTTCTTGAGGATCTCTTTTATCCAAAAATACCATTAAGCTTGAGAGACATATCACAAATAAATTAATCAAAAAGTAAGTTAGCATAATTCGTTTTCCTGTGCCGTTTATCAACCATTTTGGAGCTAGGCGGTTTGTCCCAATTTTTACGAACAGTCTGGTAAAAAGATTTGACCGAGGACAGTAGCTTTGGCACCAGGTTCTTTTATTGTCTTTGATTACAAAAGCGAACGGCATGATAAGACAGAAAAAACCGATCCAGGCAAAGACAATATTAAAAAAGCCTAAGATGAAAAATGAGATAGTAAATAAGTATGAATATTTGATCCAAAGTTGTTTCATTCTATATTCTCCATTCTCTAATTTTCGAATACCCCGATACGAAAGGGGGGTATGTCAATGATTATAGTGTTTTTATAGCCGTTTGTAAACTGCATTATTGGTTACAACGTTTGCACTATACTTTAATTTACGACATAATAAGCTTGAAATTGAGTTTCAGTAAAAATCTTTGCATTTTTCTAAAATACTTAGTATCATAACATACGTATCCTTTATTTATTTTGTTTTTCTTGTTTGTATACTTATTAACAATTAAAACACAATTCAAAGGGATACGTCTTTTTTTATACTACTTAGCCCCCCATGCTGCTATGCGGCACCACTGATGAATGAAAATGTTTATTTGGACGAATAATTTATTAACACCAAAATAGCAGGAGGTCTCGCCAATGTTTCTGGAGGGATTTACCAAATCGATCACCCTTGAAAAAATTCTAGATAATACGAATAATGCTATTATTGCAGTGGACCCTCAAGGACGAATCATTTACGCTAATCGCGCAGTATATCATATTCTAAATATCCCTGTCCGGGACATTGTAGGAGAGTCGATAACCACCCATTTCCCTGAAACAGGGCTACTCCGTATTATTGAACAAGGAATTGCTGAATTAGCCCAGAAAATGAAGCTTAATGATACTGTCTTATTAAGTAACCGAACCCCTATCTATATTCATGGTGAACTTGTCGGGGCTGTGGCTGTATTCCAGGACATTACGATTCTCCAGAATTTCCTCGACAATTTAGTTGCCGAGCACGAAAAGACCAAGGAGCTCCAACGCACCCTCGAAGTCGTTCTTAACACGGCTTATGATGGGCTTATCGTTGTTAACAGAGAAGGAATTGTAACGATGACGAACCAGGCCTTTGCAAGTTTTTTTCAGCAATGCCCGGCTGATTTGATGGGTAAACATATTACGGAAGTTTACCCAAACCCAAAATTTGTCGAAGTTCTTGAAACTGGTCAACCCGTGATTGGTTACATCCATGACCTAAACGGACATGAAATCATCGCCAGCAGAATCCCGATTATCCAAGACGGTAATATAGTGGGAGCTTTAGGAAAAGTTGTTTTTAAAGATGTTAACGAACTCTATGCTTTAACGAAAAAGGTTGATGCCCTGCGTAACGAGCTGGATTATTATAAAAAAACGATGTTGCGAAAAAACAAATCTGCGCAAGAACTATTAAAAGGGAAAAACCTTCTCATGGCTTCATTAGTTCAAACTGCCCAACGTGTGGCTAAATCTTGCTCTAGCGTGCTAATAAGGGGAGAAAGTGGGACCGGAAAAGAATTATTTGCTCAATTACTTCATTCGGAAAGTATGCGTGATCAAGGTGCCTTTATTAAGGTGAATTGTGCTGCCGTTCCAGAAAATCTACTCGAATCTGAATTGTTCGGTTATGAAGAAGGCGCCTTTACTGGTGCCCGTAAAGGGGGTAAACTTGGTAAGTTTGAATTAGCAGATGGAGGAACATTGTTCCTTGACGAAATAGGAGATATGGAAATGGGCATGCAAGCCAAATTATTGCGTGTCATTCAGGAGCGAGAAATTGAACGCTTAGGCAGCAACAAACCTCGTAAAGTCGACGTGCGGTTGGTTGCTGCAACCAACCGTGATCTCGAAGCGATGATCCGTGACAAGCAATTCCGTGAAGACCTATATTACCGTTTAAACGTTGTAACCTTAACGATTCCTCCTTTACGGGATAGGAAGGATGACTTAGAAAGTCTGATCCAAACATTTATAAAGAAGTTCAATCTCCAGTTCGCCCAAGCAGTAACGGGTATAACAGAAGAAACGCAAAAAATTCTGATGAAACATAACTGGCCCGGCAATATTCGCGAACTTGAAAATACCATTGAAAGGGCCTTTAATATGATTGACGGTACGGAAATTCAGCTCAAACATCTACCAAGCTATTTGCAAATCCTTGTCGGTCATGAAACGCGCCCAATGGTTGGAGGGTCACTGGAAAAGATTCTCGATGAAGTGGAAAAAGAAGCTCTTATCTATGCCCTTGATACTGCAAAAGGGAATAAGGTTCAAGCTGCAAAAACTCTAGGCTTATCCAGGGCAGGTTTGTATAAGAAACTTAAGAAGCATAATTTATAGTAACTCCCAACTCCCAATATTAAAAGTGCTCAATTTAACTCTCAGTAGAGGTTGAGTCAGTTGAGACAATCTTGTCTTAGAGCAAAGATTAGCGCATTCCTCCTGCCTTTTGTAGGAGGATGCTTGTTTTAAGGTGTCAACTAACCGGTACATGTATCCAAGGGTAGACATGGTGCTGATGTGAGGGCACGGAAGCGAAAAGCAAGTTAAGTGTCTAAATATGTAAACTTTTGTGTACATCCTTGGATCGGAGCTTTTAGGGTATTCATCAGGGATACAAGGGCTGTAGCACTAAAGATAGCAGATTTGAGCTTAATTATTACAGGAAACGTTTTCTGGCACGGAAATTGCAAGATAATTCAGCAGATTGCAAATTAGCATAATATTAGGGGATCGGTAATTTGCACAGAAAAGGGAGCCTAGTACTCAAAGGAGTAGATATCTAAGATGGACTTTCAGTTTAACGAGGACCAATTGATGATGCAGAAGATGGTGCGTGATTTTGTCCAAGCAGAAATTGTTCCTCAAGCTATGCTAACTGATGCGACACATGAATTTCCGTTAAAGACCATCCGTAAGATGGGTGAGCTCGGACTGATGGGGATTCCTATCCCTGAGGAATACGGTGGTGCTGGCGCAGACTTCTTGTCCTATACTTTGGCGATTGAAGAAATTGCCAAAGGATGCGCTTCTACGGCTGTAACTTTAGCTGTCCATACGTCAGTGGGAACTTTCCCTATTCTCTATTTCGGAACAGAAGAGCAAAAACAGAAATATTTGCCGAAGCTTGCCAGTGGAAAATTTATCGGGGCGTTCGCTTTAACAGAGGCCAACGCCGGTTCGGATGCGTCAAGTCTAAAAACGAACGCAGTGCGTAAAGGGGATCACTACATCCTGAATGGAACAAAGCGGTTTATCACGAATGCCGGTTATGCTGATGTCTATACAGTCATGGCATCCACAGATCATGTTAAAGGACCACATGGGGTCACTTCTTTTCTAGTGGAAAAGGACACACCCGGATTTACGGTTGGAAAAAAGGAAGTGAAGATGGGTCTGAATGGCTCGACAACGTGTGAGGTGAACTTTAAAGATGCGATGGTGCCAGTAGAAAACCTTTTGGGAGCGGAAGGGCAAGGCTTCAAAGTCGCTATGTCAATTCTGGATGGAGGACGGATCGGAATCGGCGCCCAAGCTTTGGGAATCGCAGAGGCAGCGCTTGAAGCAGCACTCGCCTATTCTTATGAACGGGTACAATTTAAACAACCCATTGGCAACTTTCAAGGGATTCAATTCATGCTTGCCGATATGGCAACCCAAATTGAAGCTTCGAAATTACTAGTTTATCAAGCGGCCTCGCTTCGGATGGCCGGGCTTCCATATGCCAAACAAGCCTCAATGGCCAAAATGTTTGCCAGTGATACTGCGGTCAAAGTTACCACAGATGCGGTACAAATTTACGGTGGGTATGGATATTGTAGGGAGTATAAGGTTGAACGCTATATGCGGGATGCGAAGATTACGCAAATTTACGAGGGAACAAATCAGATTCAGAGGATTGTTGTGTCGAAACATTTGAGAAGTTAGAGAACTTCGATCAACTTCGGAGGGATCGTTTTACTAAAAGAAAATGGAGGAGTAAATATGAAGACAATCATGGTAATAGGGGCTGGACAAATGGGGGGAGGAATCGCCCAAGTTGCCGCTCAAGCAGGCTACTCAGTCATTTTAAATGACATTAAGGATGAATTCGTAATGCGGGGTCTCGGCATCATTCAGAAAAACCTTAGTCGTTCTGTCGGAAAAGGAAAGCTAACGGCAGAAAATAGTGAGGCTACGTTAGGTCGTATTACTAAGTCAACCTCTCTACAAGACGCAGCAGCGGCCGACTTAGTCATCGAAGCCGCTGTGGAAAATATGGCCATCAAAGCCCAAGTGTTCTCTCAACTTGACGTCATTTGCCCAGAACATGCAATACTTTCGACTAATACATCCTCATTACCGATCACTGAGATAGCAGCCTTCACTAAACGTCCGGATCGCGTGATTGGTATGCACTTTATGAATCCTGTTCCTGTGATGAAGCTCGTCGAAGTTATTCGCGGCCTAGCCACCAGCGACGAAGTCTATAAAAAAATCGAAACCTTAAGCCTGGCAATGGGCAAAACACCAGTGGAAGTTAATGATGCCCCTGGATTTGTCGCTAATCGGGTCTTAATTCCCATGCTCAATGAAGCCATCTTTACCCTCTATGAGGGCATAGCCACAGTCGAAGCGATCGATAACGTTATGAAGTTAGGCATGAATCATCCCATGGGACCGTTAGCCTTAGCAGATCTAATCGGACTTGATACCGTCCTATCCATTGCTGAAGTTCTCCATGAAGGACTAGGCGACAAATACCGCCCCTGCCCGTTACTCCGTAAATATGTTAAAGCGGGCTGGCTTGGACGGAAATCCGGTCGTGGCTTTTATAACTACGGAGCCTAATTACAAATGAGCAAATACGAGAGGGTGGATTGAAAATGAATTTTGATTTAACTGAAGACCACATAATGATGCGTAAAATGGTTCGTGATTTTGCTGAGAAGGAATGTGGTCCGGGAGCGGAAGAACGTGATGAGGCCGAAGAATTTTCGCTGGAGATATATAAGAAAGCGGGGGCACTAGGCCTAGCGGGGATTACATTCCCTGAAGAATATGGCGGTGTAGGGGCGGACTACATCTCTTATGCGATTGCGGTAGAGGAACTGTCACGAGTCGATGCATCCGTAGGTGTTACTATATCCGCACATTCCAGCTTATGTTGCAATCCTATAGCGATGTTTGGGACAGATGAACAAAAGAAGAAATATTTGACTCCTCTGGCTTCCGGTGAGAAACTGGGTGCTTTCGGTTTAACTGAGCCTATGGCTGGTTCAGATGCTTCGGGGACGCGTACAACGGCTGTTCGTGATGGGAACGATTATATAATAAATGGGAGCAAGATTTTCATTACTAATGCTTATTATGCTGACGTGTATGTAGTAACAGCTCAAATGGATAAGAGCAAAGGAAATAAAGGAATTGCGGCCTTTATCCTAGAAAAGGGCATGCCCGGCTTCTCCTTTGGTAAAAAATTGAAGAAGATGGGGATTCGTTCTTCGGCCACCTATGAATTAGTTTTTGAAGATGTCCGTGTTCCCGCTGAAAACCTGCTTGGTGCAGAGGGACAAGGGTTCAAAGTTGCCATGCAGACGCTTGATTTTGGTCGAATTGGCATTGCCTCTCAGGCGTTGGGAATCGCTCAGGGCGCTTATGAGCAAGCCCTTAAGTATACTAAAGAACGAGAACAGTTCGGGAAACCTATCGCTTCATTTCAAAACACCGCCTTCAAACTAGCTGACATGGCTACACAAATTGAGGCCGCCCGCCTCCTTGTATATCAATCAGCTTATCTGGCTTCTCAACATAGACCAGTTGGTAAGGCTTCCTCAATGGCTAAACTTTTCGCTTCCGAAACTGCTATGGCCGTAACCACAATGGTAGTTCAACTCCACGGCGGATATGGTTATTCACGCGAATACCCGGCTGAGCGCATGATGCGGGATGCCAAAATTACGGAAATCTACGAAGGAACCAGTGAGATTCAAAGAATTGTAATCAGCAGTTTTATCCTTAAAGATTAATATATTGATGTTTTATCCAATACTGCGTTGCCAAGGGGCCTTCAAGTAAGACGTTCAGCAAAGCTGAACATCGGGGCTTCAGGTAGGGAGTTTACCCCACCTAAAGTGGAGATCGGGGGAAGGCCCACTTATAGAAGTGGGCTTCTCGCCGTTGGATGAATCAAGAGTTACCGTTAGAAAAGCGCCTATTAAGGCGCTTTTGCCCACTACATTTGCCTTCTTACATTTATGACTTAATGCTGAGGACATTTTACTTATGGGCGGGGGGAGATCGGCCACTTCATATGAGATGTTCGCTTTAGTAAGCACGATGTTATGGGAAATAGGTTAACAAAAGCAGGAAAATAACGCTGTTTAAGAGAATAAAGGAGAGATTAAGATGAACTTTCTTGAAGTGGTTCAGACCCGCCGAAGTTTGCGCAGTTATCTGAAGTGGAGGTATTGAGAATGTTAAATTCTAAAGAAGATTTAACGCGAGAACAAGCTCTTGAACTACTCGAAGACTTTGCTAAACGCTGGTTAGCGCACGATGGGCTATGGTTCCAAGCCATTGAGCAAGTGCGCGGACTTGACGAAGCGGTGGAGCGGGATCTCGAGGCTTGGCGAAGATTTACTGTCATTGAGGCTAAACGCATTATGGCTTTCCTAGACTTACCTAAAAATGGGGGGCTAGACGCCTTGGAAAGAGCGCTAAAGTTTCGACTTTATGCCTTTCTAAATGTTCAAGAATGCTCTAGGCTTGACGATCGAACTTTAACTTTTAAAATGCTCGATTGTCGTGTCCAATCTGCCCGAAAACGAAAAGGTCTTCCAGACCATCCGTGTAAGCCAGTTGGTGAGATTGAATACTCTTTATTTGCTGCTACGATTGACCCTAGAATTAAGACGAGTTGCATTGCTTGCCCACCAGACCCTCATCCGGAAGAATTCTATTGTGGCTGGACTTTTACCATGGACGAAGGCTAAAATACGGTAAAGGGGGGAAACAAATGAATGACGCAGTTTTGGAAGCTCGTTCACTGGCGGGTAATAAATTTAAAAATGGTTTGAATTGTACTGAGTCGATTGTTCATACTTTTAACGAGATGCTGGGCAATCCATTGAACTCAGAAGCCTTGAAAATGGCAACAGGCTTCGGTGGAGGGTTAGGACATGCCGGTTGTATGTGTGGAGCCTTGACGGGCTCAGTTATGATTCTGGGACTTTTCAAGGGTCGTGTAGATCCTGGACAAGCCAGAGAACCGGCATATGATCTTGCGCATGACTTCCACGATCGTTTTGTCAGTGAATACGGGGCGACTTGTTGCCGGGCATTAAATCTTCATGCGTTTGATTCGCCGGAACACTTGCGCTTTTGTCTAAAACTTACCGGAGGAACCGCCAAGCTACTCATGGAATTCATTCAAGAAAAAGAGTTAGAGGCGTGATTTTCCCATGAAGTTGATGCAACCCGACTTGTCCATCTTGCCTTGTTCGGTGAGTTACGTCAGTGTTAAGAAATAGACAAGGCGGAAAAAGTGAATGTCTACAATTAGAAGCATGTCTCCAGGAGTAGACATATCTAAAAGCAATCCTATTCCACTAGGAATTGGGTTGCTTTTGCGAAAAGATAACAGAGAAAACTGTCAACTTTGGTAGACGAAAGCTGAGGGTGTATTCTGAAAGGTTGTCTAAGGTTGTAAAGTGTTGAACCCTTGGAAATGCCTAAATCATAGGCATTTTAATAACCAGATCATAGAATCATACCAATATTAAGAATATTGGTATGATTCTTGCTGTTATAGAAGTTATCATTACATAAGGTGAGGTGGGTAAAGCAAAGAACCTAAGACGTAATTGGGAATATCGATATTTGAAGAATCAAAACAAAGGAGGGACTAATAATATATGTCCAAAATAGTCCAAAAACTTGAAATTACAAGGAAAAGATATTACAAGGATGCTAAAATAAGTGCTTACGGTGAAAGAAAGCCTGATTATTCAACGATGGGTAGGAAAATCTGTAATACCTATGCCAAACAACGGGAGGTAGTTTGCGTAGAAGCTTGCAGAACTCCCTATGGTAAATCTCTTGGCGCGTTAGTAGAGTTTGATGCTGCCCAATTAGGAGCCCTAGCTATTAAAGAAGTTATACGCAGAACCGAAGGCAAGGTTGCTCCAGGCGATGTTGACTATGTTATCATGGGTCACGTGGTCCAAGCTGGTTGCGGTCAAGTTCCGAGCCGTCAGGCTACTCTCCTGGCAGGACTTCCTGAACATGTGCCTTCTATTACAGTTAATAAGGTTTGCTCCTCCGGAGTTAAAACTATTGACCTAGGTGCCCAGATGATCGCCTTGGGTAGAGCTGAGATCGTTATAGCCGGTGGTCAGGAGAGCATGAGCAACGTCCCCTATGCACTTCCCGATCTGAGAAGAGGGAAAAGAATGGGTTTGCTCAATGCTGATTGTGTTGACCTGATGGTAAAAGATGGACTTTGGGACGCTATATATGATCGTCACATGGCCATTCATGGTTCTGAAGTAGCTGATGAATTTGGCTACAGTCGTGAGGAACAAGATGAATGGGCTCTACATTCGCAACTGGCTGCCTCGGATGCCATGGCTTCCGGAAAACTTGACAATGAACTATTCCCAATTGAGATAAAAAAAGGCAAAGAAATCTTGGCAAAGGATGAAGGACCTCGAGCTAATTCCACGATGGAAGGTCTCGCCAAACTTGGTCCGGTTTTCAATCATGTAAGTGCTGTAACCGGAAAACCCGGCAGTGTAACCGCTGGTAATGCACCCGGGACCAATGATGGCGGAGATGTTTGTTTACTGATGAGTCGCTCTAAAGCTGAGGAACTGGGTGTAAAACCTCTTTTCACTATCGTGGACTATGCGGAAGTATCACAACCTACAAAGGATATTGCTACGGTTCCCGGTCTTTCCATTAAGAAGGTACTGGATCAAAACAATATGACTCTGGATGATATTAAACTCATTGAAATTAACGAAGCGTTCGCCGCTGTGGCACTCGTTAGCGCCCGCAGCATTCTAGGTATGACAAAGGAACAGATGTTTGAAAAGGTAAATGTCAACGGCGGCGCGGTTGCTTATGGTCATCCTATCGGAGCAACTGGAGCTAGAATCGTTATGACTCTGGCTTATGAGCTAAAACGGCGTGGCGGCGGTTATGGAGTATGTGGAATCTGTGCCGGTCATGCCCAGGGCGATGCTATGCTTATCCGAGTAGATGCTGACTAAATATTTTAATATAGGTTTATAAAAGGTAAGAGGATTGGAGTGGAGTTAAGATGGATTTTAAATTAAGCGACGAAACACTTATGGTTAGAGATATGGTGAGGAAATTTGCAAAAACCCATGTTGCACCTTTAGCGGAGAAACTTGACAAAAGCCATGAGTTTCCCATGGAAAATTGGAAAAAGATGAGGGAACTTGGCCTAACTGGTTTTCCGGTTTCTGAAGAGTGGGGCGGCGGCGGCGGTTCTTATCAGGACTTTGCGATTATCGTTGAGGAGTTAGCTAAGGCCTGTGCATCGACTGCAGTTGTAACCAGCGTACACACTGGTTTGGGTTGTATGAGTATTTATCTATATGGTAGTCAGTATTTAAAGGAGAAATATCTAAAAAGACTAGCCACCGGGGAGATTATTGGTGCCTATGCCTTGACCGAGCCTAACGCCGGATCAGACGCTGCCGCCCTAAAATGCAAAGCTGAAGATAAAGGGGATCATTTCCTAGTCAACGGTAGCAAAATATTTATTACTAATGGTGGACACGCCACGACCTATTGCACCTTTGTTAAGACTGATTCAACTCAGCCTAAAGGTAAAGGAATTACCTGCTTGATCATAGAAAAAGGCACCCCTGGGTTCACGATCAGCAAACCAGTTGAAAAAATGGGTATGCACGCCGACCCAACTTGTGAACTATATTTTGAAAATGTGAAAGTTCCTAAAGAAAATGTCCTGGGAGAAATCAACAATGGTTTCGCAGTTGCTATGGGCCTGCTAGCTGGCGGTCGTATCACAATTGGCGCCCAGGGCTTGGGAATTGCTGAGGGAGCCCTGGAATATACCACCAATTATATTAAAGAAAGAAAGCAATTTGATAAACCACTGGCAGCCAATCAAGGGGTTCAGTTCATGATTGCTGAGATGGCTACCAAGATAGAAGCTGCCCAGATGCTGATTTACAGAGCTGCCTGGCTTAAAGATAACCATTTGCCCCATAACAAAGAAGCCTCGATGGCCAAGTACTTCGCTACTGACGTTGCCATGGAAGTCACCACTAACTGTGTACAGTTGATGGGCGGATATGGTTACTGCTCAGAATACCCAGTTGAACGTATGATGAGGGATGCTAAGATTACCCAAATCTATGAAGGATCTAATCAAATTCAGCGCATGATCATCGGGCGTGAAGTAATAGGTCGTTTTTAGTGAACTCGTTCAGTAAAAGCTGAACATCTAGACTTCGGTGACGTAAGTCTCCAGTGGAGACTTACGCCGAAGG
>LOEW01000170.1 GCA_001516045.1 Desulfosporosinus sp. BRH_c37 | reverse complement strand
CTTCTGCTTGCGCATGGGCCTCTTCTAGTGCCTTAACATCCGCTTTCGCTTGGGCTTCTGCTTGCGCATTCTGTATGTCTGATTTAATTATAGTAGGGGTAAGATCAGGGAGTACAGAATCAGTGGCTTTCAATATTCCCTCGTTTAACATTCTCTCCATGATAACTTGGAATTGAGGAAAGTTATTAATAACAAGGGCATCAGGAAGCTGTTGTTCCATGAGTTGTTTAATGCCATCCACTAAGAATTCTGATGGGAGAGTTGGGATTTCTTTTAATAAAGCTGTAAGTTTCATGACAATCTGACAACCCTTTTGAAATTCTTCATCCGAATCAACCCCCGTTAATATGCAGACGGTGAAGATTCTTTCAATGATCTGATTAATCCATTTTCTAATTCGAGGATCATTATGAAAATAAGTCTCCAAGATTATCCACCTCCTGTTAATACCTTGTAAATAACCTATGCTTGTCGATTCGAATTGAGTACCTATTCCCACTCAAATTCGATCTGCCGCTTCTTACGCAGTTCCTCTTCTAAAGGATCAATCTGATAAAACCCGCGCTCGATTTTTGAAGTCATATAATCCTTGCCCATGAACGGTCGGAGACGCAAGCTGTAGACTGCTGGGAAGTACGTAAAAATCGTGTCTTCTGTAAGGGCTGTCAGGCATATCATCTGGATATTATTACTTTCCGCCAGTTGAAAAATTAGGTTTAAGACATGCGGAGATGAGGCGGCTCCGAAGGGATTATCGGCTAACATAACTTTATAGGGATTATGGAGGCTACTTAGTTTGCTCCTGGTATAGCTGAGAATTGCCATAAACATGGCCATATATCCAGCATAGCGCTCTCCCCCAGACCATTTTTGGACATCGTCCCACGGATCAAAATATGGGTTCGTAGGATGTTGTTCAGGTTTAAGGACACGGATGGTCGCTTGCTCAAGATTGGTTAAGACATTGAGAAGCTGACGAGAGGACATTTTTTTGTCAATAAACTTTTCTTGTTTATCCTCGGGCTCGCCTTGTTCTGCTAAGCGCTTTAACTCTTTAATCAAATCGTCAATATAAGCGTTCATCAGCGCATGGGCTTTATCAGTCTCCCACTCTTTAAGTCTGATCTGGACGGCATTAACTCGCTTGCCAGCATAGTCCACTTTCACGTAGTTGTCGATCCTCTGCATTTCCTGAGCAATTCTCTGCGCTTGATTAATCGACAGCTCAACGAGTTCTTGTTTGTTCCTCTCAGCCTCGATAAGCTCAAAAGACGCTTTCTCTTCAAATTTGGCGATCATTTCAAAGCTCTTGGCAAAGGCTTGTTCCATCACCTCAAATTGGAACCGCCTCTCTTCATCTGCCAGCAAGTGGCTCACAAAACGGTCGACCACACTGTTCCCTTGGCGCCGCAGGATTTCCGCATACCCCCGAAAGGACTTTTCTCCTACCTCCCGCAGTTGCTGCACTAACTTTTGCAACTCTCTCAGCTCTTGAGTTGATTTATCGATCGTGCTGGCGAGCTTGGCACGAATCGTCAGCCATTCCTCTTGGTGAAGCGCTTCTTCGCTCGGAAGGACTTCGAAAAGCTTAAGACTGGTGGCCAGGCTCTTCATTCCGTCTACCAAGATCCGTTCCTGCTCTACCGTGTCCTTTTGGATCAATTTCCACTCCTGTTCTTGCCGCTGGAGTGAGAGCATTTCTTTTTCTAGTTTAGCGAGTGCGAGGTCTAAATCTCTAAAAGCAATTTCCGGTTTTTTCCCATAGGTCTTCTTGATTTGAGCTTCTTTCTCCATAAGTTGACCCTTAAGGCCTACCACGTCTTTGTCTTTTGAGTGAACCGCCCTTTGATTGGATTCAATCTCCTTTTTCCAAACCTGGCTATCTGCCTCCAAGCGATCAAGTTCTTCCTCGGAGGTCTTATACTTAGCGTCTTCAACCTCGGCAAGCGTTAATTTCAAGTCCCGTTCTATCCGTTTTTCTAGGCCTACGATTTCGCGCTCGTTCTGCTTAATGCTATCCTCACAGTACTTTAATTCGGAATGAACCTTGGCAACCGCATTTTCGCTTTCCTGCCAACACCCTTTCGCTTCTTCATACGAGACTTCACGAGGGGGTATGTCTTGTCGATTGGGCAACGGAACCTCTCTTAACTCATTTCTCCGGCTAGTCCTTAGGCCTTCGACTTCTTTAAGTTTGCTTGCCCCAGCGATTCGATTTTGATTCAGTTGTTCTTGCTCACTCACTCTTTGAGATAGGTCGAGAGTATTCTTAGCCTGTTCCTCTTGTACTCCCTTAAGTTCTGCGCAGTTACGAGTGTATTCCAATACTTCTTTCTGCCACTCAGTGAACCGTTCTAAATCCTTACGGAGCAGGTGTTCTTCGTCTTTACGCGCTTCACTTAATGTTCGTATTTCTTCTAATTCAGCTTCTGCTTTGGATTGCTCTTGTTCCAATCTCTCTTTTTCGCCTAAATCCAACTCCCGCTGTTTCTGAACTTCCGACAGTCGTTTTTCGAGCGTGACGAGATAATCCGAAGGATATCGGCTGAAAAATGAATGTTCCAGTTCACCGAGTTTTCGAAGCTGTTCTTCGCTCGCTACTAAGGACTGAAGGTTCCTAGTCGCCCGCTCGAGCTCAGTCTCTAACTCAGTCACAACGCTTTCCAGCGACTCCGGGGATAAGGCATAGTCATACCCTTTGTGCCAGAGAAGATAAGCTGGGCCTCCGCTAACGGACATTAGTTTTGCGGGGGGGAGTTCGGCAGACGGTACCAACTCTGCTCGACGCACCAACAAGGGAACCGGGCAACTAAGGACCCCCGTTTGGAATGATTTGCTGTTTTGCAGACGTTTAAAGTCTTGCTCTGCCAGGATCAAAGCATAGGGAAGCAGCGGGTTATGACGCAAATAGGCGAGACGATCGTGTTCCCTAACCCCTTGCTCTTCCAACCACTTGCTCCCCAGTTGAGCCGGGATCTGCAACTCATCCAAGAGCCTTTGAACTTTGAGGATTTCGCGGTTCGGTACATACGCTCCCGATTCTCGGATTAGACTTAATTGGTCTTTAAGTTGTTCGATTCTTACACCCTCGAAACGAATTTTATCTTGAAATTCCATTCGTTTAGCTTGAATTTCCGCTTTGATCCTGTTTTGTTCAGCATAAGGGGCTACACAGCGAATTGAATAACGGCCCAAATAATCCTGTAGTTCCAGCAAAGCCGCCTCAGCCTGTTGCTTGTCTAAAAGGTAGGTATTAAGGGTCGTTTGGTTTTCGCTGAGCTGAACAGCTAAATTTGGAATCCGCTGTACTCGAATCTTTTGCTCCTCTACTAACACCAAACGCCTTTCTTCAAGGGCCTTAATTTTTTCCCTAAGGTCCATCAGAATCACCGTCAGCTCACGTAAGGCCAGGGCCGGATCTTCTAACCAGGCCATGTTTTGATAGACCTGATACAAATCGTCCCACTTCGTTTGGTAGTTTTGCAGAGCGGTTTCGATCGCCGCCACCCTAATTGCTAATCCCTTATCCGTTTGACGTAAGGTAGTTAACTCTATCGAGACCTCGCTTAAGCGCTTGTCCATGGTTCCGTTTGCTTCACTAATTTGAGTATAGTCTCTTTCGAGATCTATGCAGAACCGTTCCAGAATTGTTCTAAAAGATACCCTTGCGATATCTAATTCCGTGAGCTGCTCCTCTTGTCCTAGGCTAGCCAGTTCTCGCCTTTTTTTCAGAGCAACATTGGCACCTAAGAGTTCTGCTCGTTCCAAATAGTCATTATACCCTCGGCTTTGACGCCAGAAAAAGTCTGCATTTAAGTACTGCTCCGTCGCTGATTTAAGCATTTCTTCCGCTTCCAGCTTACCGTGTTCGGCCAACTCTTTTTGCTGCTGTAAGCGTACATAAGGAATGCTTTCCGCTTGGTAGTTCAGCTCAATTCGCTGAGTTTTCCATATGTCCAATTGTTCCTCTACCTTGGCCAAATCTTGCTTGACTTGACGCATATCACTCTCAGCACTGTTATAGAGCTTTCGTAACCGGCTTTTCTCACGGATTAGCTTACCTTGACTCTCCTCAAAACTCCGAACCGCTTCTAAAACACGTTCTCCTTCCGAGCGCAGCACCTGGAAATCGTGCAGATTCTTTTGTAATTCCGGCAAACGTATCAAGTTCTGGTTTACCTGAGCAAAGGCCTGGGACAGACGTCTTGCATCCTGTTCCCCGGCGAAGATAGTTTCTTCTACAGCAGGAATAAGGATAGTTTCTAAGAGCTGCTTAGCGGTCTTAGCCACAGCAAAGAATTCCCCTACTCCACCCTCCACATTATTAGTTACTTTAATGTTTTTCCACTCTTTTTCAAAGATGTTATAACTTGCAAGGTGGAAAAGATAGGCACGGCGTTTGTCATCCCGTTCAAAGAGGGTGACTCGAGCATCTTGATTACGAGCCCCACGCAAAAGGGTCAATAATTCCGTATAGTCCAGTGGAGTTTTCGCCTGAACTAAAGGAAGGTTCTTGATATCCAGCTCGTTCGGTTCTCGGTAATGGAGGGTATAGAGAAAGTACTTTAAGCGATCTCCTTCGTCATTACCCCGGGTGAAACAGAAGCCGGTCGTGAGGTAGGTCGGTTCTAGGTTATCTAGCTTCCATTCTACTAGAATATGACCAGTATACTTCTTACTGCTGAGCAGATCTGCTAAAGAGCGCTTGTTGAGCATTTCGTTCGGCAAAACTACTTGCAGCAGCAGTTGGATTAAAAGTGTTTTCCCGCCGCCATTGGCTAGATTAATGAGGGTATTTTGGCTATTAAAACGAAATAGTTCGTCCGCATAGATTTTCTTGCCGGAATCATATTCAATATTGGTTAAACGCGCTCGCCAAATTTGAGGCATTAGGGGGTCTCCTTTCGCGCACAAAGTAGGGTGAGCAACTTTTCCTGACGGCCCCGATCAGAATAGTATTTCCGAACCATTTGTTCAGTTTTCTCTGTAGCATAAAGCTCCCTGTCCTGCTCGACATGCGCCAGCCCCTCCGCTTCCAGAAACTTAGCCACTTTCAGGATAAAGCTAATCCTGTTTTTTGTACTACGGCGCAGTGATTTTAGGTCAGGATCATATTCCGGCATATCTTGCCAGAGCTCTACTGAACTTAATAAATTGATTTCCAGTTCTTTTTCAACCTCCGGAAGTTCTGGATTAGTCTTTAAATCCTGAAGCCTATTACTCACAAACTGCTCTAAGTCACTCACAGTTACGTAGGAACGACTTACCTCACTCAAGCTATCTTCTCCGTAAAACATGGCTAACAGGGAAAGGATTACAAAATAGGCTAAATAAAGTTCCCGGTTCGTACTCAGCTTCATTTTATCCCTTAGTTCTTCGTTGGAATAACCAAAACAGCGATTATCCACATTCGGGGAAAGGTAAAGGACATATAGTGACTCCAAGACCTTAACATCGGCCAGAGGTTCAATAATATTCGTAAACAGCCCCTGTACCTCTTGGTCGGTTTTGTACGCTTGAACCATTTCCGGATAATCTTCTTGATGAAGCTGCCCAAGACGGACTAACTCCAGAAAGATCTTGAGAGCAGTTTCGACCGTATCGGCTTTATAGGACTCAAACATCGTGACCCTTCCCCTCCGAGTGAACAGAGAAACGATAATCCGTAACTCTGCTGAGATTCTCAAAAATAAGTTCTTCATCCCCTGCTTGCACTTTGAGTGCCCTGTATCGACTTGCCTCGGGATGTTCATCGAGATAGTTCAAGAGTAAAAACGGCAAATTGCTGCTCTCGGAGTCGATAATCTTAGAGCGCATTTCTTCATCCACCACCAACGGTATCTCGCCCATTTGGTGAAGTTGGACCAGGAACGCGTAAAATTCCACTTCGGAGATCACTTGCACGTAGGTCTCTGTAGGAAGAGTGGCTAAAATCCCCTGTAAGGATTGTTCAGATTGAGACTCAAGAGCTCCTAAAATAATTGCTAAATAGTTTAAGGTGCGTGCGTCCCGTTGTTGTTTCATGAGACGTTCACGCTCAGCCGCCCTGACGAAATCCTCCTCAGACGGACCGCTAAACATCTCCTGTTGCTCGGTGTCCTCACTTTTAAGGCTTTGCGGTTCAAGAACGCGCAGAAGATTGAAGTGTGGAGTTCGTTTACACTTAAACAAGGGATTAAGTACTTGGCGCAAGGAATCTAACGGTGTGTTCTCCGTGATGACTTGATCGACAAATTCATGCTCAAAATTTACTTTCACCCGAAATGTATTAGCTAAGCTGTCTAGCATAGCTTCCTCCAGTAAGGAGCCGAGGCTTAATTTACTGGTAAATAGGCGGTTATGTTCATTGACGACTAAGTCAAGACGGGTAGATACCGTAATTAATTGGTTAAAACTCTCTCGTTCTTTAACATTTAATTCGCGAAACCTATAAGTGTCAGCCGTTTCTCGTAGTAAGGTTTGCAGGGAGGAGAAGACTTCTTTTTCCCGCCGAAGTTGCTCAGTAACCTCTTCCATCAGAGCAATATAGTTTCCAACTGAGACGTCAGAAACGTTACGCAAGACGAGCTTTCTAATTCTCTCAATTTTACCATGCACATCTTGAACCTGGACATAGAGATCATCGATCGTGCGCAGGGCTTCGTGAAAGACCCCTTTTTCAATCTGTTGACGCAAATAAAGCTGCGAAATGCTGATACGCAGCTCCTTATAAATCTCTTTGGTCTTAAACAATAGATCTAACCCGGCATCGGTTAGCTTAAAGCGCATTTTCCCGTGAATTTCGTAATTAGCAACTTCAATCAGGGCAAACTTACAGCGCACATCCCCACCGGTTTCTAAGTCTTTAAATTCCAGATCAAACGGGCGGCCGTTGTTACGCAAGGCATCCAGAAAGTAGTAGGCCATCTCAGAGCTTTCATTCTCACTGAGCTGGACGTTGTAACTCTCTGCTATCATCAAACGCACATAACTGGCAAGATCCTGGTGATCGCAATGATCTCGGCCAATGAGCATATTTTCAAGCGTAAAGAGCAAGATTCCAAAACCTATCGCCAAGGCATCGTACTCTGGATACTTGCGGCTTCTCTGCAAATCAAAGAGTGGCTGAAATAGGGCCACATTTTGAATCCGTCCCGCAAACCCACTTAATTCCTCCCCCAATGGGACACCTCTTTTCCGAGATCAATTATCATGAACAAAGAAGGCATAGCTTAGCCCTTCTTGCGGAATATATTTCTTGGAGTGAATTAATTCTCGAATTTCCTGACTCAATTCAGACGTGAAATATGTTAAGAAGGTTTCTTCATGCAACGCCCGTAATTTTTGGTCCTTCTCACGCCGTAAGGGAGCGTTCCTTCCATAACGATGGATTAACGCTTGATAACAATACACGAAGGGCTCAATGGCAGCAAGTGGGAAGGCGGCTACCAAAGAGCCGAAGATATCTATCCCCTCGGGATCTAAATCGCCGAAATAATACACACGCAACGTTTTCGGCACCAAGTCCGGTATCTCCTGAGCAAAAGCAAAGCTACCTACAATTTTACGACCTTCTCCATAAATTAAGAGATCGAAGGTTACCCCACCGATCGAACGCTTCCCCGCCTGCCAGGCTCTTTTGATACTATAAAAGGTATCCTTGTTTTCAACTATTAGCGCGGTGTAAGACGAAACTGGGTCATTTTCAACTACCAGCTTGGAGCGGTAATCGATATAGAAAAAGGGCTCTGTCGTTATGTAACAAGACAGATCCGTTAGGGTCCTGCCGATCCTCTGTAAAAAGATTCGTCCACGATCACTAAACAGGAATTTCTCATCGTTGAAGATCTGAAATGAGCGTTCATTAACAGCAATAGATTCCCCTAAACTCTCCCTCTGCTGAGGATCTTTCAAGAAAGCATCCAGGGCTAGAATATAGCGTTGATCTTCTGTATACGCTTGAGGGGATTTAATATATGCTTCACTTCTAATCAGGGAGTGTAAATTTAAGAGGTTGAGCCGAAGTTCTTGTTCCATTCCCAGCATAACTTTCCGATACCGATTATATAAAAGCGGGTTGCGTCCGTTCGTTCCAGACGCCTTGATAGGCTCCAATACTCCCCGTGTACATAACTGTTTGAGTATACTCTCGAAGTTAGCATACCCTCCCAAGCGAGCATAGTCTTCCCCAAGCAATCGCTCGATCTGATCTTCCAGCTTCGAACTCGACAGACTTTTGAGCTTAGATTGGTTGATCAGTTTCTCGATTTCTTGGAGCAAATTGCTTCCCCCCAGCCGTTGAGCTCAGTTACAATCTGTTTAAACCCTTTTCCTATATCATACCATAATTAAGGTCTTATAGTCTTGTTGTCTATTTTCTCTAAGCTGCTCCCCCTCAATCCTCCTAATAACCGAGATACCGCTCCCACCATTCTTGATCCACTCGATGAATTAAACAAGAGAGAGCAGGTAAAATTAGGCCTGCTCTCTCTAACGTACAGTCATACATCTTTTTTATATTCTGCAGCCGCCTTGCACCAAATCGTAGCTGGAATTTTTCGCAGACACCCTACGGCTCATCATCATCAGAAGGCCATAGAAAATTAGCGCTTTGGCGACTGCTAAGCTGTTGCAAAAATTATGCCCTTTCTGCCAACTCATTCCGGGCCAACTGCTTGCCAGTTTGAGTGAAAAACCAGGAATCAATTTGTTCCTTTATCCAAGGTATATAATTGGAAGGCTCAAGTCCAAAGCGTTCCATGTCAATTGCTATGCCGGTTGCTGTAAAGCGCCACAATTTGTCAGCATCTTTTACAATCCTATCGTTATCAGAAAGAGCAAAAGTGCGGGAATCATGACCATCAATGATTACCGCGATCTCCTTAATCTTGTTTGGATCGTAGCCAACTTGCTCCAGGACAAGGCGAGCAAGCTTGACTCCTTCGACTTCGTGAATCCGACGCAAATCCGGATCAAACTTTGGCCCGAAAGCTTTCTTTTGTAAATCCTCCGGTAATTTAATCCAACCTAAATCGTGACAGATCACAGCCGGTAAAACAATTTCCTGATCACCCGGCTCATTTTCCAGCAACCTACAAGCAAATGAATAGCATATTTCGGTATGCAGGTCATTATACCTAGTCTGCAAATATGGTTTAGCTAATTCATAAATACCTTGATAAGAATCGTACATCAGATTCAACCCTCCAATATTAAATAGTTGGGAAGGAATAAAAAGCAAAAGAAGGTATTTTTAGATTCATATCGAATACAAATATTATATAAATGGAATATTCTAAATATTAAGAAAGAAAGGTCGGTTTTTAATTTGGATTTGAATAAACAACAAGATTTTGATGATTGTAAATTTATTTTGGACTTGATTGATAATTTCAAATATGGCAATACTTACTCAATTAACTCATTTTTTAACCAGATGTTATTCGCTAGACTATTAAAGTGTATGAAGTTATTGGCGGCGGAAGGGTTTATAATACCAAAGACTTCCCCGGAAGAAGGTTACGAAAAGATAGACGCTAATAATAAATATTTGGATTTCACTGATTTTGATTTAACAGATTTAGGTCATACAGTGGTAGATGGAGGATTCAAGACATTAGCCGCATTGAAAATGCATTTGTTATCCAGCTTATGCGCAAGGTAAGAAAGATGAGAAAAAAAACTAAAAATCAAAAACTATGTCTAAATTAATTATAAGGTCGGGAAAAATTGACACCTTAACATCAGCCGTCTCAGTATATAACTCGGGCCTCCCATATCGGTTGTTATCCTGCAAAATGAATACACTTACAAGCTTCATGTCAGGCTCTACCATCCAATATTCTTTAACACCAAATTTTTCATACATATTAAATTTTAAGAGCCTGTCGGTTTTTGCTGTTGAAGGGGATAATATTTCAATAATCAGGTTAGGTATTCCAAAATAACCCGTTCCCTTTAATAGACTCTTATCACAGATTACTACTAAATCTGGTTGATAAACATTTGTAACATCTTCGTCTTTCACTTCCGCATCTGACAGTCGTAAATCAAAGGGTGACGCAAATACTTCACAGGATTTACGAAGTAAATAATTAGAAAATTGTCTAAGTAGCTCCCTAGATATGCTCTGATGCTGCCAAGATGGTGCCGATTGCATATAAGGTACTCCATCAATAATTTCCCATCGTTCATCGTCTGGATATCTCAAGTAGTCTACATACGTGTATTTCTTTACTTCTTTTGATAATGGCATATATCTCCCTCCTCCTTTAGTATTATACCAAATATTTGAAGAAATTTCATTCCCTAGATTATATAGCCATGTTCCTTAGGTCTCATTCATAACCTCGTTGTGTTTCAATTGCTTGTCAATTGGAGCCATCTGGGCTTCGATCATTCTATCAGTTTAGAAACGTTCCACTCCAAAGTATCTTTCTAACAAGTTCCAGATAATCACCATCATAAGAAAAATCCTTTTTGGCGATTAAAATCGCCATACCATGGACCAAACCCCAGCAGGACAATGCCAGCGCATTTGGGTCCGTACTGTTGTCCGTCATGCCGTTTTGACTCTCCGCTTGGTAGCGCTCGATCGCATCATAAAATGTCTTGAAAGGTTGCTCGCCATTTATACATGTTTCTATATTCTTTTTTTTAATATGAATAGCTAAGTCACTTAAAAAAAGAAGCCGTAAATATTCCGGATTTTCAACAAAAAACTTTACATAGGAATAACCCATTTCTTTAAGCTGGCTTTTATTGTCGTTCGGATGTTTATTAACTGCTTCCTCAAGGCATTGGTTAAATTTATGGTGGGCCTCGAGAGCAATCGCCATGATCAGATCGTCTTTACTATTAAAATGTCTATAAGGTGCGGTGTGGCTTACACTGCAGGCTTTTGCCACTTTGCGCAACGAAAAATTTTCATATCCTTCTTCATCCAGAAGCTTCAAACCATTTTTAATCAATTCGGCCTTTAAGTTTTCATGATGATAATTTTCATTTGACACTCGGACATACTTCCTCTCAAAGAACATAATCGTATTATATCACAAATTATGTTTACAGTGTAAACATCAAGTGATATTATTATGTTACCACTGTAAACATAATAATATGAGGAGTGAGTGCATGAAAGCTTTGTTGATTTCCGATCAGGAGTATCCGACCAAAACCTATCAAGCTCTAAATGATTTAACTGGCAAGTTTTTGAAACATAAGGGATTTGACACAGATATGATTGAACTAGAAGCGGAGAACCTGACCTTTTGCATGGGTTGCTTTGGTTGCTGGATCAAAAAACCCGGGGAATGTGTTATCAACGACCGGATGGCTCAAATCAACCGAAGCGTTATGAACAGCGACGTGGTTATTTATCTTAGTCCAATAATTTTTGGGCAGTTCAGTCCAAATATCAAAAATATAATTGATAGAAGCTTGCCAAATATGTTGCCGTTTTTTGAAACAAGACCGGACGGTTCAACTATGCATCCGCCTCGGTATGATACATACCCCAGGCAGATTATCCTCGGCTACGGAGATGAGATCTCAGATGAGGATAAACAACTTTTCATCGATGTTACAAAAAAACACCGTAGAAATATTGAAGTTCTAATCTATCAAGAAACAGCCGAGAACATAGTCGAGGTCTTAAACAAAATGGAGCTTGGAAGGGTGGGTGGAATCTTGTGAGGAATGTCGTTTTAGTTAGCGCCAGCCCTAAGATAAACGGACAATCAGTCTCTAGGGAATTCTTAGAAATAGCGGGAAGCCAAATCAATACCGATGTATTTAGCAAGACATTTATAGACGTCAGAAAAAGCATTTTAACCCATAACTTATCAGAGGATTTTGAAACACTTTCCAAGGCCGACGTTATTATTATTTCATTTCCTCTTTACTATTTTTGCCTGCCGGGCATTTTAACACGATTTTTGGTAGATTACTATAACTATTATACTGTCAGCGAAAACGTTAAAAACCATATCAAAGTATATGCTATTGTTAACTGTGGGTTTCCCGAACCAGAAATAAACCTGGAGGCAGTCAGAGTTATCAAGAGCTTTTGCCAACATATCAACGCAGCGTTCCGTTTCGGCGTACTCATCGGAGGAGGTCCCATGATGTTTGCCGCCAAAGATGCCCCTTTTATGAAAAAAGCCGTCCAAAAACTCAACAATGCTTTTTCTTCCATTACAGCAGACATTAAAGTTGAGAACTCAGCAAAGACGGGCCATGTTTATATTGGCGTTAATTTCCCATTTTCAAGACGGCTCTACTTTTTCATGGGCAACAGAGGTTGGATTTCAACGGCTCGCAAAAATGGACTACAAAAAAAAGATCTATATAAGAAACCGTATCGGTTAAACGAATAGTGTCGCGAGAAGCGAATTCGTTTAGCTGGCATATTATTTTCGTCGATCATTGCCTAGCCTTTTGTTAATATTGAACATCTCTTAAGAATAGGCCTTTTGCTTGAGCCAAGGGTCCCGCTTCCCATCGCTTCTTTTCATTTAATATCTTTTCAACATCAACGGGTTTAAAATTACCTTTACCGACTTCAATAAGTGTTCCAACAATGATTCTTACCATATTCCACAAGAATCCATTTCCATTGACCTCTATTGCTAAAAGGCCTTCCGTTTCAATAATATTGATATAATTAATCGTTCTACTCGTGGATTTGTCACTATTTCTTGAGTTTGTAAAACTTTGAAAATCATGACTGCCAATTAGAGCCTCGGAAGCCTTTTTCATTTCGATCAAATCAAGTTTCTTCGCAAAATGATATGTATATTTTCTGTTAAAAACATCTCTGAATTTATTGGTATTCATTCTATAGACATAGGTTTTTGATTTCACATTATATCTGGCATGGAATCTTTCATCGACATCTTCGATAGCTTTAACCCCTATATCCTCAGGCAAATACTCATATAAATAATCCAGTATCCTATTAGTACTAAAAGCAGATTTTGTATGGAAATTAGCGATGTAATTTTCGGCATGTACTCCTGAATCCGTTCGTCCACAGCCCACTAGCTGTATTTCTTCTTCAGTCATTTTAGATAGTACTGCTTCAATTTTACCTTGAATTGTCAAATCATTATCTTTTTGTCTTTGCCATCCTTTATATCTAGAACCGTCAAATGCTATAGTCATTTTTAAGTTTCTCATTACGTTCCACCTTATCATTTATTCTTCATTAGCATCCATCTTAGCCGACAATATCGACCGGTCTCATCTTAGTTTTCTTCCCAGCGTTCACATGAATTTTCATAATTTCAGTGCTCAGCTGCTTGCGCTTTGTTTCTTTGATTTCTGGCAGTGCATTGTTCTTCGCCACAAAACCTTGCTTCAACTGAAATACCGTTTCTTCTTCCGTTCTTTCTTTCAAAGGAATCTCTTTTCCTATGTAGTCATGAATTCCCTTTAAGAACTTATCTTCAGTTTTGACGACAAACGTTATGGCTTTACCCAGCTTATTGACGCGGCAAGTTCTTCCGATCCGATGAACATAGCTTTCCCGATCATACGGAATATCATAATTCTCATGACTCTCAAGCGGTCTCTTTGTTCCATCCCACCATGAAACTGTATTTCAACAACACCAGTATTTTCCACAGAGAATAGGTAATCCGCCTGGATCTTAGAAGACTCAGCCGAATCGAACGGCTGAGTCTCTTTTATTACAATAGTAGCTATCCCCTGATTCTTATAGCTAATCCTTTTAAGAAATTTCTAGCGACTTGATCACCACACTCTTTATAATTCTTATGCCCTTCTTTTCTAAAGATAGCGCTTAATTCTCCTTTAGTTACATTGACCCCTGTTTTTTCTAATATATCAAGCATATCATCGCTTGTGAGTGATAGAGCTATTTTCAATTTCTTAAGCATGATATTATTTGGATTTTCATTATTCTTTAGTACTGGTATTTCAGGTTGTCCTGGTTTTGGATCTTGTTTCCCTCTTTTCAAGATAATAAAGCCATTTAAAAATGACTCAAGCGTACTGTTCTTGCATTTTATATTCTCATCCTTTTCTTCTATTTCGTCATGATCTTCAACTTCATCATTGTAACGGTAAGTGTCTTTTGATTTTATGAGCAGTTTTCTCACCTGTTCTTGTGTTAGTTCAGTACCACCAAGTCTAAATATCTTTACCATATCTATATCCCGTATATCTAATGCATATCTTAATCTAATTAATCTATCATTATTATCCATCATAATCCTCCTAAATCAATCAAAACGATACTTCAATTATTGCATGAATATTTCGGTGTGACAAAGCCACCGATATGCACGTTAGCTACAGCAAAACACCATTTCTCCAAGTTGAACCCCTAAATTTTCCGCTACAATCTCACACTTGGCTCGCAACAAAAAATACAACCTTCTATCCTCTTTGCCAAGCGCTTCTAAAGATTCATAATTAGCCTGTCCTTTACTGATCACTATGTCAGCCTTTCTATAGGCCTGTTTGAATTCTTCCGAACAGTCTTTGAGAATTGTCCCTAAAAAACCGCTGCCATTGGAGATCACGCGAATTTGCTCTGTCATACCTACATAAGCAGCATCTTCCATCGTGGCATCATTCAAAATCGGTCGGTCCTTAACTACATATGTCACCTTGATCCCCAATTCGGACAGTTGCTCAGCTAATAACCTATCGAATGCAATTTCCCCGCTGTTATCCCCGAGAATTAGTATCTCCCGGACTTCCTTTAGTCTTTGCCGGAAAGACTCGTAATCATTCCGGGCAAAATTCTTTTCCATGGCCTCCCGAATACTCCCCTCAACATCAAAATCTTTCAGGATGCCCATATCGATAATATTCCCGGCTACTGCGATTTGCAGAGACATAAACAGTGGATCTGTACTTTGGCGAATCCTCTCTTTTAACTGGGGCAGGAGTTTAAGTGCCAATTCATTGGACTCCTTCTTAGCATTATGAAATGGATCTTCAATTCCCAACAGCTCATTGACCTTTCTAAGAACGATGGTCGAGTTCTCTGCAGGAGTTCCTTGCGGGTCTAATCGAGGAAAGAGGGACAGCGTCTGATAGATGATTTCCCTCGCTTTTTCCTCAAGGATTTCAGTCTGTGCTAATGTATTAATCGTTTGCTTTATATAGCAAGGAATACAATCCAAGGTAACTTTCACAAATGGGAGCCTCCTCGTCAGTTATTATTCAACGTACAAGCCTCAACTCTATATACTAACCGCGGGTCGATATTCTCATCAACGAGTGATAAAACGTGTTCTGAACACTCTCTAGCCCACCCCATTAGTTGATGATGATAGTAGTTAGCTCAACGCCGCCAAGTTTAATCTGGTTAAATTACCGTTATGCTCTTAGACTCATTTCGGGAACAGACCAGTCGACAGCTTGCCCAACCCTTTAAATACCCAAGTACCTCCTGAATCCCCCCTCGAGAAGTAGCCCTGGAGCTTTTCAGTTGATCCATCATTTAGCGTCACAATAATTTTTACTCTTGCTTCTTTGGCATCCGGGTTTACCGCCCTATGCGGATCACTCATAGCCCAAAGCTCTATTTCTCCTACCTCAATTTTAGAGGATTGGGTACGCATCTTATTCAGCAGAGCAGTAGTTCGGACAACATAATCGTCCTGGTCTCTTTTTCGATTAAAGTCAGCCTCCGCTTTGCCAGTTTTTATTTGATTATCTATAAATCGAGTACAAGCCCTGTAAACATCATTTCTCGCCTTACTTTCTGGCCAAGTGGAAAATCCAGTAACATACCATTTGCCTGAAATTTTTACCAATTCATGAGGTCCTCTGAAATAATCTCCGTTCAGGATAACCGATGCCCTGTTAGCATCTTTCAGCTTAAGTGTCATAGTAACATTTTTGCCAATCTCCTGCCTTATGAACTGCCAGTATTTTGGGCCTTCCACTTCAAGCAAAATGTTTTCTAGGGCTTCCTGAGGTATCGGGTCATAAGTGTTAATAAAAAATTGCTTAAATTCGTCAAGCTTTGGGGTTTCTGATCCGTATATGTAAAGAACATGAAGCATAAGATCTCTGATCTCACTTTTTTGATCCGCTTGTTGCAAACCTGGGTCGCTGAACTTAAAGTCCGCAGTGTTCATAATGCAGCTTTCACCGTCTTTAAAAACGGCAAAATGCAGAAAGTTTTCTCCCGGTGTAACGGTATATAAAGGTGAGGGCACCTCAGTGACAGTCTCTTTTCCGTTCGGTTCTATGCGCACCAGACTATACTTGACACTAATATCGCTTAATTTGAACGTTGTAAAAATGATATCTCCGGTAGTTTTAAGATAGGAAGCCTTAAATATTTTCCATTTAGTGTGAAGATTTCCTTCATTATAGAGTACTCGCGACGCGCCGGTTTTAAGGTCGTACTCTGCCAGTGTAAATCGGGCACCACCCTCAGGGTTGTCAATATCGTAGGAAACCAGTATTCTTCCATCATTGATATCATGGATAGTAACTTCCCCAGTAAACAGTTGTTTCTCTGGGGCTTCCCCATAATACAGCCCATTGGCGATTCCCACCCGTTCTCCCTTACTGGTTAGAATGCCGCCGCTGGCTTTACCTCTGTAAACTACATCACCCTCCTGGAATCTGCCCCTAACTTTCACCATCTGCTTCGAATAGGTATCATAGGCATAATAGTTCGGTGTAGTATCCCGATGCAAATATAAGGTTCGATTATCAAGTCCCCAGTTTGTATTATAGATATCGGTCTCATGTTGCATAGGCACTTCTGCTAAACTTCGTTTAGCAAGATCCAAAATCTTAACCGACTTATGGGAAACAAGCGCTAAATGTTGACCATCTTCCGACCACGCCTGATTTATTATAAATTCCGTTTTCCCTAGGTAGGTAGCCTTATTTTCACTGAGGTCAACCAAATATAGATCAATTAACTGCCTGGGCATCCCTATTAGAACCAGCTCATTGTCTTTTGCCATACTTTTATTGGAAATTTTATAAGCTAAAAAATATTTTAAATCCTTAGTAACTGTGAGCGGAAGCATTCGTTCCTTTCGGTAAAAATCTGAACTTAAAAAGGTTTTTTCAAGGGAATTCAAATTAAGGATTTCTTCACTTATCGAGGGCCCATTCTCACTTAGCATAGAGGTTGACAGGATGTCTCTATCATTCTCGGCTTGATCAGATACTAAAGAGGTCAGTCCTAAAACACAAACTACCAATGCAATTATGATTATTTTAACTACCCAGAAAACAGGTCTATTAGCGAAATTCATAGTTAACCTCCCCAGAATTTTAGACTAACATTCAAATCTGACACCTTTAGATTTCTTCCTTCATACTTATTTATCCAAATCGTAAGACTCCCACTTCTTCGTGCGGCTTCGGCGAAACCATCCTCAGCGCGATCGTATTCGTTAAGGGCCGTGCGCTTCGGCGATACTCTATCCTACGCCGATTAAGTATTCCTTCGTGATCACGGCTTCGGCGATACTCATCCTCAGCGCGATAGCATTCGTTAAGGGCCGTGCGCTTTCGGCGATACTC